>NZ_JBHUOR010000055.1:0-816 GCF_042686175.1 Kurthia populi
CATTAAATGAATCATTGCATAAATGGCTGAATGATATTGTTCACACAAAGAAAAATCAGACAACACAACAAACGCCACATGAAAGATTTATTCAGGAACAAGCTTTTTTAAAACCTTGGAATCATAAACCACTATATTCTTTGAGTAGCTGGCAACAACGCGAAGTTAGTAAAGATTGTTTAATTTCATTTGAAGGAAATCAATATTCAGTTCCTTATCGCTATGTAGGTCAAACTGTAAAACTACGAATAGAAGATGAAAAGCTGCAAATTTATGATGGAATCGAATGTATCGCCACACACTCTTTAAGTAAAAAGAAACATCAAATGGTTCAACAAACATCGCATTATGCGGGATTACCTGGAACAAAAAAAGAGCAGAAAACAACAGATTCAAATGGTTTGGCGACCCCAAAATCTGTAGATTCTACTCTTTCACAAGCACCAGATGTAGAACAACGTTCATTAGCTATATATGCCTTATTCGAAGAAGGTGATCAAGTATGAAAACGCTTCTTGAAGAGCGCCTAAAGGCGCTTGGTTTGGAAAATACAGCCCATCAATTAGATGGTTTCGTTGAAAGTGCTTCATCTAATAATATATCATATTTCGAATTCTTAAATCAGGTGATAGAAGCTGAGTGGACGTACAAAGAATCACAATTACTAGCCAAACGAGTTTCTCAAGCAAAGTTTCCTTATGTGAAAAACTTAGCTGATTTTGATTTTTCATTACAACCTAGTATTAGTGAACAACGTGTTAAAGAGATCTTAACATGTCGATATATTGGGAATGGAGAAAACTGCATATTATTAGG
>NZ_JBHUOR010000056.1:0-838 GCF_042686175.1 Kurthia populi
AGTCAGATCGTTAGGTAATTTTCGTGTTAAGAAATTATTTCTTAAGTAATCAATTGCTCGCTCGACTTTTCCTTTTGTTTGGGCTCGATAAGGCTTACAAGCCTTTGCAGTGACATCGTAATAATTTAAAAAGTCTTCGAATCGTTTATTGAAACGTATTTGCTGAATACTATGCTTTGTAACGACTGTGCGCATATTATCGTAAAGAATTTGTTGCGGAACACCATTAAAATAACTGAAGGCGTTTAGATGACATTTAATAAGCGTGTCTTGTTTCATATCTGTCGTAAATTCGATATAACGCTTTCGAGAATAACTGAGAATCATAATAAATGCGTAAAGCTGAATTTCTTCTCCATCAATGATGCATGTTCCTGCGTTTTCAGCCCAGTCAACTTGTGCTTGTTCTCCTGGCTTTGTTTCATATCGCACAGTTGCTTGCTTCTTAGGTGCTGCCCGATAGGGCTGGACAAACTCTCTTAGTATTGTACTTTTACCTTCATATCCTAGCTTTTGTATTTCTTCTAATAGTACTGCGCAGTTAATAGTACCTTCTTTAATTCTTGCTAATATATAAGATTTATAAGGATCTAGTTTGCTGCCACGGCTTTTTCGCTTTGTAGCTTGTGGTAACTTTTCTTGATTTAAATATTTTCGAATCGTTTTTCTATCATAACCTGTTTCTTCTGCGATGGCCGTTAAGGTCCATCCTTTCTGTTTCAGTTCTTTAATCATAAAAATATCCTCCAATACTACCGTCATCTCCACACTTCCAATCTATATTGTCTAATATAGATTATCCGTTATTAGTGGGGAATTTTTAAACGGTATTATCGAG
>NZ_JBHUOR010000057.1:0-1013 GCF_042686175.1 Kurthia populi
AGCACTTTCATTGATCAACAATCGACCAAGAAAGTGCCTCAACTGGAATACCACACAGGATGCATTTGAATGTGAAGTGGTGCAGTTAATTTGACAATCTATCATGCAAAAAAAGGAAACATTTTATCACGCTTCCTTTCTTTATCATCGTATGTATAGAACGATTATTTTTAAAAATCGTACGTATGTATCGTTTTGTAGCCATCAGTTTTCTCTACAATTTCAAAGACATTTTGTTGACCACGCCATTCAAAATCCTTTGGCACTTTATATACTGCATGTATGGTTACCGTCTTTTTCGCTTGTATTACATCTTCCCCTACACTCGTTTGAAAATGATTCGCCTTATATGTTTTCCCGTCTACATCAACAAATCTTGAATGTAATTGAGCGAGCGATTGCTTGCTGTCCGCTTTATTATGCGCTTTCAATATTACGGTAATATCCTTCTGATCACGCTCATTTTTACGTATATGCTCCTCTACACGTTCAATCTTTAATGCCATCATCTCTTTATCCGAAATGCCATACTCTACTGTTTCTTCTTGCATATGGAATATTTCCGTCTTCGTTGCCTTGTCACCTGATTCTTCATATTCGTTCAAAGAAACATCGTCATCATCATCTGATGTTTCGACAACATTGACCTCCGACTTCCCGATGTCCATATTACAGGCTACTAAAGGCAACGCTACTACCATACAAAAAAGTATTTTTTTCATAAACTCACTACTTTCCTTTTATTATTTCACTATATAGTCAAAACCTATCTATTCTCTAAATAAAAAATGCATTGCATTTACCTTTTACAGCATATCCAGGAAAAACATAGCTATCTTTATTTTATCATTTTATTAATTCTTCGTTTATTTAATTGTATATAATAGGAATATAAGGAATTAACATGTATATAAATGCTAATTTAAACGTGTACATATAAAATCACTTAAAGATGTACAAATTTACCATTAAATGTAACATACTAGAACTTGAGGTGAATAGTATGTACATAA
>NZ_JBHUOR010000058.1:0-1031 GCF_042686175.1 Kurthia populi
CTTGGTGAACATACTGGGCAGGGTTTTGCGAATGGTATTACATCGAAAACGAAAGTTGTTACAGCAAGTGCTAAAAAGACAGCAAATGCGGCTAAAAAGGCGTTCAACGATTCACTTAAAAACTTAGATTTACGTTTATCTGCTGGATCTATCAGCACGAAAACTTATGTAAAAGAAGCTAAAGCGCTTGGTCAAAAATATAAAAGTGTGACGAATGCGATTGCAACAGTCAATGCAAAGATTGCGAAAACAACAACTGCAGCCGCTAAAAAAGCGCAACAAGAGGCGCACAATGCGTACTTAAAACAACAAAAAGCATTCAACAGTAAGATGACAAATTTGTCGAATAAGTATTCTGCAAATAAAATCACTGGCACTAAATATATTGATGAAATGAATAAGCTTGCTAAAACGTACAGTAATGTTGAAAATGCCGCTTCTAAGGTTGCATCTAAGACGGCCACTGTAAACAGCAAAGAATTTTCTAAGGAAATGACAAACTTAGAGAATCAATACAAAGCAAATAAAATCAGTGCTGAAGCATATACAACAAAGATGAACAAATTAGCTAAAACATATAAGTCAGTTACAAATGCTGCGTCTAAAGTAGCCGCCAAAACTGCATCGATCAATAAAGAATTATTCAACAGCAAGATGACGCAAATCGGCAACAATTATCAAAATGGCGACTACACCATTGAGAAGTATTTGAAAAAGCTAGAACAGACGAAAGAGAAGTATAAGGATGTTAAAGGTGCCGAGACGAAAGTCGACAAAGAAATCGCAACAGTGCGCTATGAGTTAAATAAGCGAACAGTTGATTCTATCCTGGCAGACGAAACAATCGGAGCGAATAAACAAATCGCATTGATTAAAGAAATCGGCAAAGAGTATGCAAAAGATTCTCAAAAGCGCAAATACTTTGATGAACAACTGCAGAAGTCGAAACAAGAGTTATACAACAACTTAACTACTTTATCTGATACCTATACAACGAAAATCCAAGATGCCAACAACGCATTGGTTGAATC
>NZ_JBHUOR010000059.1:0-1042 GCF_042686175.1 Kurthia populi
AATCGATTAGCTTTTCTCAACTGGGACGCCGATTGAATCAAATTCCAACAGAAGTGTTTCAGGAGCTCTTTCTCGATTTAGTTGCCCAAATCCATGAAAAATCGCAATATGAGCAGCGCCGAAAAACGACAACACCACTGAAAATTATTGATTCGAGTACGTTGCCATTGAATTTAAACAATCACAAGTGGGCAGAGTTTCGCAAAACAAAGTCGGGAATTAAGCTTCATTTGCGCCTTGTTTACGTAGAAAAAGGCTGTTCGTATCCAGATAAAGCCGTGCTGACGAATGCGAAAGAACACGATCGTGGTCAGCTTGAAGTACTTGTTGACGACAAAGAATGCATGTATGTGTTTGACCGTGGTTACTTGGATTACGAACGATTTGACCGCATGACAGATGATGGCTATTTCTTCGTCTCACGCTTGCGAAAAAACGCTGTCACGCATTCCATTGAAACATTCCATCTCCCAAAAGAATCCTCCGTTTTATCGGATGAAATGATTTCTTTAGGCACGGCACAAAGTCTGGCTGGCAATGAGTTTCGTTTACTAAAAGTGATGGATTCAAAAGGAAATGAACTGCATCTGATTACGAATCGCTTCGACTTGAGTGCTGATGAAATCGCCGAACTGTACAAATCACGCTGGGCAATTGAGTTGTTTTTCAAATGGCTGAAGCAGCACTTGAATATCAAAAAATTCTACGCACAGAGCGAACAAGGCGTACATAATCCAGTGTACATTGCGATGATTGTCTATTGCCTGTATGTGCTAGCGCAGTTAAACACGAATAGTTCAAGAACGTACTTACAAATCAGCCGCTTATTGAAAGCAGCACCTTGGAAATCCGCTCATTTATGGCAACGAAAAATCGCTGGAAAAGCGGTCCCATAAAGGGTTTCTTGTTTCTATCGCACTCGTCAAAGGTTATAGTAAAAAAATGGCTGTTTACTACCTCTGTTCCAGTGTCTTCGTTTTTCTTCTCAAATGAAAAAATAAGAAAACAGAAAATTCTGTTAAAATTTATGCGACACTAGTGA
>NZ_JBHUOR010000006.1:0-7297 GCF_042686175.1 Kurthia populi
GTAAAATTTGCGAAGTCGCGTAATATTGAAGGTCGCATTATGCGCGCAACCATTAAATACAATGCGAGTGGTACGTTTTACGTGTCTGTCCAATGCGAAGTACCAGACTTCAAACCATTCCCTAAAACAAATGAAGCTGTAGGAATTGATTTAGGTATCACCGATTTTGCGATTCTGTCCGATGGACGTAAAGTGGATAACCAACGCTTTACAGCCAAAATGGAGCAGAAGTTAAAACGTGAGCAACGCAAATTATCCCGTCGCTACGAGCAAGCGAAAAAAGAGGGTCGTGATTTACGTGAGTGCATGAACTATCAAAAGCAACGTCGTAAAGTGGCTCGTTTGCGTGAGCGTGTTGCTTTTCAACGTGAAGATTTTTTAAATAAACTGTCAACGGTATTGATTCGTCACTATGACGTCATCTGTCTTGAAGATTTAAACACAAAAGGCATGTTGAAAAATCATAAGTTAGCGAAAGCGATTCGTGATGTGTCATGGTCTTCTTTTGTACAAAAACTGATGTATAAGGCGAAATGGTTCGGTCGAAAAATTGTTGAAATCGACAGATTTTTCCCATCGAGCCAACTTTGTCATGCCTGTGGTCATCGAGATGGCAAGAAACCATTGGATATTCGTGAGTGGACTTGTTCAGCTTGTGGTACGACACTAGACCGAGATATTAATGCAAGTAAGAATATCTTAATCGAAGGGTTAAGACTTTTAAAGCAATAACCGTAGGAACGACGGGGATAGCCTACTAAAAAAAGTGAAGCCGCTGTTTCGAGCAACTGGAAACAAGCAAGCACTGTTCGTAGGAATCGCCCACTTCAAGCAACGTTCGAAGAACGGCTAAGTGGGGGTAGTTCAATTATATAATTTTGATGGAATTGCTGTTTTTAATGTTTCCGCTAATACGTTCGATGCCAGATTTAGCGCATCATGATTAAACGTCATATACGGATGATGCAGCCCTGGTGCTAAATCAGAACCGATGCCAATCATCGTCGCTTTTAACTCAGGCTTTTTCACCGTATAGAAATGGAAGTCATCACTACCTGGTGTGAAAATATGAGGCGCTAATGCATCACTGCCACAAACAGCTGTAATGGCTTTTTCAGCAATGTCAGCCGCTTCATCTGATACGACTGCACCCGGCGTATAATCCACCCAATCCCATTGTAAATCAATGTCAAACTGCGTGCGAATCGCCGCAAGACCTCGCTCGATATGTTGCTGCATCGTATCAAGTGTTGCATTATCCTGTGCACGTACATCCATTGAAAAGCTGGCTGCGCCTGGAATAATATTGACACTCCCACCATCTGCAACGATTTTTGTCAGCTTCGCAGAATGTGGCGTAAATGGTGAAACATGAAGTGATTGGAGCATTTGTTGAATGGCCATAATGACATCAATGGCATTTTTACCTTGGTGAGGACGCGCACCATGTGCATCCACACCTTGGATCGTTCCTGTTAAAAAATATGCTGCGCCGTGATGCATAGCAGGTGTTACTTTACCAAATGGAATTTCATCAATTGGACGTAGGTGAACGCCGAATAAATGAGAGACACCGTCGACTGCACCGTGCTCAAATGCTGCGACTGCACCGTTGCCCATTTCCTCTGCTGGTTGGAAAATAAAGCGCACGCGATGTTGTAGTGGCTCATCTTTTAGACGTAATAAGGCGCCTAGCACCATCGCCATGTTCGCATCGTGACCGCATGAATGATTCGCCTGCCATTCACCGTTTACTTCCTGCCAAAGGGCATCAATATCGGCACGAACCGCTACGCATTCTTCGCCTTCACCAATCTCTGCCACTAAACCTGTGACATCACCAAATAAACGATATTCGACGCCAAGGTCATCTAAAATAGACGCTAGTTTTTTTGTCGTTTCGACTTCTTTCCAGCTAATTTCTGCATGTGTATGAAAATGGTTGAACCATTCTAAAATCTGTTGTTCGATTGTCATAAAAATTCTCCTTATGTTGAAAACTCAATTTCTACTATACATCGAACGAAAAAAAAAGAAAACGGCAATGCACTGTTGCACATCCGTTTTCTCGTTAATAATCAAGCACGTAAAATCTCAATCTCCTCTGTCGATGTGTGACTCTTTTGCTTCACCTCAGCCAAAACGTATAATTCCATTAAATCTTGTTTCGGTAAATGCTGTACTAATTCGTTCAAATCACGCAACAATGAATTGCGACTTTTCGTTACATCTGATAGTAGCGGCAAGCCGTCCTCCGTCGTTTGGTTTAATAAGAGTTCGTCCGTTGAAATCGCCAATGCTTGGCTCAGCTTTACAATCCATTTTGCAGAAGGTACGCTTTCCCCAACTTCCCAACTCTTAATACGACTTGCGGATGTTCCAATCTGCTTTGCTAATGATAGCATCGAATGATTGCTTGTCTCACGCAATGATTTTAATTGCTCTCCAAACTGTTTTGCATTAAACATTCTTTATCCTCCCTCCTCGTTTCCTCATCTTTTATGGAAGAAACTGTATAGCCCTAGTCATTACATTCGACATATGGATACTATTTCCTTTATTTTAAAACAAAATAGAAGTTTAAAGTAGAATTTTTTTAATTTTTTTAGCTATTTCTTTCACTTTTTTCATTAATAGTATAATTGACACAAAATAATCAATGATTTTTATGTACAAATGTCTGATAATAAGAGATAAGGAGGGTATTTCGATGAAGAAAAGCATGATAATAAAAAGTCTCCTCGGCATCGCCGTCGTTATTGTCGTAGTTTTAATTATCAATATGATGTTAAATAATAAAGAAACTACTGCAAGACAAGATGCTGCAGACGCATGGAAGACACTCTTAGAAAAACAGCAGTTTGCTGACATTCCTTCACTTGTAACGAATGCTTCCATTACGGACAATGATTTCACTGAAGAAAGCCTTGTCGAAAAATACAACACCATTTTTAAAGGCATTGGTGCAAAGGATATTAAAATAGCCAATATGAAGGTCGAGGAATTAAAAAAAGACCACTATATGATGACGTATACGATGACGCTCGAAACAGCACTTGGCAAAATGGCGAGCATGAACTATAGCGCGCCACTTATTGAAAATGACGGCAACTATAAAATCAAGTGGAACCCAACATTAATTTTCCCTCATATGCAAAGCACCGACAAAATTTCATACACGATTGACCGGGCAGAACGCGGACAAATCGTCGACCAAGATGACCAACCACTCGCAACGAATGCACCTTTTTATCAAATGGGTATTTTACCGAGTGGCCTAGGTGAAGGCAAAACACGCGATAAAAATTTAAAGGCTATTTCAAAAGCATTTGACGTAAGCGTAGAAACATTAGAGAAAAAATTAGCGCAGTCTTGGGTACGCGACAATCTTTTCGTCCCAATTAAGGTGATCGATATGAAGGAAGCCAAAGATTTAGATGGCGTAAAGTACAGCTCAAAGGATATGCGCTACTATCCACTAGGTGAAGCAGCTGCACATTTAATCGGCTATACAGGCACAGTGACCGATGAGGATTTGAAAAAGAATAAAGCGTTAAATCAAGATGATACAATCGGTAAAAGTGGACTTGAAAAAACATTCGACAAAGAGCTTCGTGGTGTCGATGGTGGACAAATTTCATTGGTCACTTCTAGTGGTCGTGTCCGCGATGTATTATTAAATGCCGAACGCACAGACGGTCAAACGATTTATTTAACAATTAATTCTAAAACACAAAAGGCGGCATTTAAGGCCCTTGAAGATGCGACAGGCTCATCGGTTGTCATTAATCCGAAAACAGGCGACCTAAATGCCTTAGTAAGCAAGCCATCGTATGATCCAAATAAGATGGTGCGTGGTATTTCTCAAGAAGATTATGCAGAATATGCAGATGATGAAAATATGCCATTCCTGACGCGCTTTGCACAGCGTTATGCGCCGGGCTCGACCTTAAAAACGGTAACTGCTGCAGTCGGTCTAGATAATGGTACAATGACTGAAACAAAAACGCATAAAATTAAAGGGTTGAAATGGCAAGAAAGCTCTGAATGGGGCTCTTACTATGTGACACGTTTACATGACGATGTCTCAAACGTTGATTATAAGAGTGCACTCATCTACTCAGACAATATTTTCTTTGCTAAAGAAGGGCTTGAAATGGGTGAAAAGAAATTACGCGAGGGCTTCAATAAATTTGCGTTCGGAAAAGATTTTAATTTACCGATTTCAATGAAGGCCGCACAAATTTCAAATGAAAAAACATTCAATTCTGATATCCTACTAGCAGATACAGCATATGGGCAAGGGCAAGTATTAATGTCCCCTATTCAACAGGCCGTATCCTATACAGCCTTTGCAAACGATGGCAAAATGACCTATCCACGCCTTGTCAAAGGAACAAAAGTAAAAATGACGCAGGCAGTCAGTGCTGAGTCTGCACATAAAGTGCGCGCTGCGATGCAACAAGTAATCAAGCATAAGGGCGGAACAGGTAATACGCTCAAAAGCTTGCCATACAACTTAGCAGCAAAAACAGGTACTGCCGAAATCAAGCAAAAGCAAGGTGTCTATGACGGTACAGAAAATAGCTTCGTGCTCGTCTTTAATGCCGATAAAGAAGATTATTTATTACTGACAATCGTTGAGGATCATAAGAAAACAGGTCGTTCAGCTATCGAATTATCAAAATCGCTTATCCCTGTGTTAGAAAAATAATTATACAAAAAGAAGGAATCACGCCAAGGCGGATTCCTTCTTTTTGTTTTCACCAAAACCTCGGCTTTGTCACCATTAGCCATAGCATAATAAAAAGCAGCACAACGTAAATCCACACAGCCTTGCGCAGCTTTCGTACGAAGCGCTGTTGATTAAACGCATCCGTTCCAAACGTACGTAGCGTTGGTTTAAAGGCACGTGCTAAATAAATAACGGAGCTGATTAATAAGATAATCGTCACTAAAATCCATGGTGTTGTCCATGGATAGCCGCCTAATAACACAGCCAAAATACCAAAGCCCACTAAAAAATGCCCTGCATGCTTTACTACTTGAATCGCCAAGCTAAATGCATCCACATGACCTTTTAATACAGCCATATCTTGTTCATATTGCATTCGTTTCATTAACGGAAATAAGACGAAAAATGGACCAATCGATAAAATGGCTCCAATCACATGTAAATACACAATAAAATCATAAAACATTTTAATCCTCCTCGTTTGTAAAGATGCTGTTAAGCTTTTCTAAAGCCTATGTAAGCCACCGTTTTATTTTATGAAAATAGGGTATAGTTTAATTACAGAAAGAGATTGAAGGGAGAGAAGTTATATGGGAATTCACAAATTTTTTATGAGCTTAAATGACTTAGAAAGAATCATTCGTTGCCCTGGTCGCTTTAAATTCGAGGAACATAACGTTGCCGCCCACTCATGGAAAGTATCTCAATATGCGCTCGTTTTTGCAACTATTGAAGAAAATAATGGTGCAACGATTAACTGGAAATCATTATATGAAAAAACCATTAATCATGATTATGGCGAAGTATTCATAGGCGATATTAAAACGCCTGTAAAACATTCTTCTCCTGAACTAAAAGAAATGATTGCACATGTTGAACATAAAATGGTGGAGGATTTCATTACACGTGAAATACCCGAAGAATTCAAAACTGTCTTCAAAGAGCGCTTAAAAGAAGGTAAGGACGCGACAATTGAGGGACGCCTTCTTGAATTTGCAGATAAGCTGGATCAATTCTATGAGTCCTTTGCAGAGCTAAAACGTGGAAATAATGATCATGAGTTTATTAATATGTATCAGCAGGCATTAAAACGAATTTTAAAAATTGATCTTAAACCAAGTGTTGCCTACTTCCGAGATGTCATCTTAAATGATGTACTCAATGAAGATACAACAATTGATATAACAAAATTAACACATGAGGTAATGAAAGAAGCGTAGCAAATCGCTACACTCTTTTTTTTACACTTTTTTAACGAAGCAACTATGTTGCACAAAAAGCATTGTTGCAGTATAGTATTAATACAGGCTGCATTGTACGTAATAATATTAAGTTTTAACCTTTGATCTGTAATAGGGAGTTTAAGATAGAGAGCGGACTGGTATGCCTAGCGGAATCGTTAGGACGAACATGAAACTCTTTGCAAACACCCACTTTGAGGAGTGGTGGTTTAAAACTTTCAATGTAATGACTTACGGCAAAAGCGGCTTCTTATTTTAAACGTATGGGGCACCCTACACAATTGTGTAGGGTGCCCTTTTTTGTTTACATCTAAAAAATATGATTTACTATTTAAGCGCACAAAAAAAGCGAATGCAATTTGCACTCGCTTAATATGAGTCATGCAGGATTCGAACCAGCGACCCTCTGATTAAAAGTCAGATGCTCTACCAACTGAGCTACACCGGCATATGAAAATGACCCCTACGGGATTCGAACCCGTGTTACCGCCGTGAAAGGGCGGTGTCTTAACCGCTTGACCAAGGGGCCGACTATCAAAAAACTATAAAAATGGTGGAGTAGAGAGGATTTGAACCTCCGCGCCGGTTACCCGACCTACACCCTTAGCAGGGGCGCCTCTTCAGCCTCTTGAGTACTACTCCATATGGCTCCGTTGGCAGGACTCGAACCTGCGACCCTCTGATTAACAGTCAGATGCTACTACCAACTGAGCTACAACGGAATAAATAATATTTAAAAAATGGNATATTAAATTAAAAATAAAAAAATGGAGGAGGTAGAGGGATTCGAACCCCCGCGCGGTTTGACCCGCCTGTTGGTTTTCAAGACCAATCCCTTCAGCCAGACTTGGGTATACCTCCAACATAAAAATATAAAATTGGTGGAGCCTAGCGGGATCGAACCGCTGACCTCCTGCGTGCAAGGCAGGCGCTCTCCCAGCTGAGCTAAGGCCCCATATGGAGCGGAAGACGAGGTTCGAACTCGCGACCCCCACCTTGGCAAGGTGATGTTCTACCACTGAACTACTTCCGCATATAAAAAATAAAAATGGGGCGACTGATGGGGATCGAACCCACGAATGCCGGAACCACAATCCGGTGTGTTAACCACTTCACCACAATCGCCATAATATAATTAATTGGCAGGGGCAGTAGGAATCGAACCCACACCAAAGGTTTTGGAGACCTCTATTCTACCGTTGAACTATGCCCCTGTAAATGGTGGAGGATGACGGGATCGAACCGCCGACCCCCTGCTTGTAAGGCAGGTGCTCTCCCAGCTGAGCTAATCCTCCGATATTATAATAGCCTAGCAACGTCC
>NZ_JBHUOR010000060.1:0-1092 GCF_042686175.1 Kurthia populi
AATCCTAAATTTTGCATTTGTTTTTTCTGTTGTCGTGCGAGTTCTGCAGGGCTTGACGGTGCATTGTCGTATTGATTATTGATTGTAACGTTTCCACCTGTACCAATTCCGCCACCCTCAACTTCAACTTTCACTGAAACAGATAATTCTTTGCTGATAGCGCTTGTAGATGATGCTGTATAGCCTAATACATCCGCACTTACTAAATTGCTCGTCACTTCATCTTTTACGCTTTCAGCGAGTTTATGCGCAGTTTTAACAGCTTGCGCTTGCATGTTCGCCATACCATTGATTAACCCTTTGACGATATTGACGCCAATGAATTTATTCGCCCATTTTGACGGAGAATGAATGTCAAAAGCCTGTTGAATTGTAGATTTCACTTCATCAGCAATGCTTTTTGCTTGCGCTAATAAACTAGGCGTCATATCTGTTAACCCACTTCGCATGCCTTTAATGACATTCTTACCAATCGCAGGCATACTCGCTGTCATCGCATTGAATGTTTTCTTCGTACCGCCAGTTAAATCTTTAATCGACTGTTGCCATTCTTTATTGTACTTATCAAGTTGAAGTGCTGTTTCTTCACGCATCTTCGTAATTTCTGCATCCGTCGATACACGTAAGTCTTTCATTTCGCTGACAGCAATTTTATTTGCAAGTTCAGACTTTTCTTTCCATGCACCTACAAATTCTGCTAACTCAGTATGAGACATCTTTGTAAGTGTTTCGATTTCTCCGGCTGACTTAATACCAAGCTCGTGTAATTCATCAATTAGCGCTGCGTCTACACCACGACCAGCAAGTGTTTCCATATTGGCCGCCCATTCCGACATACCCGCAACCTGTGATTTTAAATTGCTAATTAATTCAGCACCGGTTGTTGCTGATTTTTCAGTCATTTCATCAAACAAGCCCATTGATTTGTAGATAGTATTCGCGCGATCTGATACAGCTTTTTCATATTCTTCATTGAGTTTCTTTTCGGATTCAACCAATGCGTTGTTGGCATCTTGGATTTTCGTTGTATAGGTATCAGATAAAGTAGTTAAGTTGTTGTATAACTCTTGTTTCGACTTCTGCAGTTGTTCA
>NZ_JBHUOR010000061.1:0-1092 GCF_042686175.1 Kurthia populi
AATCCTAAATTTTGCATTTGTTTTTTCTGTTGTCGTGCGAGTTCTGCAGGGCTTGACGGTGCATTGTCGTATTGATTATTGATTGTAACGTTTCCACCTGTACCATTTCCTCCACCCTCGACTTGTACTTTAACTGAAACAGCTAATTGCTCGCTGATAGCGCTTGTAGATGATGCTGTATAGCCTAATACATCCGCGCTTACTAAATTGCTCGTCACTTCATCTTTTACGCTTTCAGCGAGTTTATGCGCAGTTTTAACAGCTTGCGCTTGCATGTTCGCCATACCATTGATTAACCCTTTGACGATATTGACGCCAATAAATTTATTCGCCCATTTTGACGGAGAATGAATGTCAAAAGCCTGTTGAATTGTAGATTTCACTTCATCAGCAATGCTTTTTGCTTGCGCTAATAAACTAGGCGTCATATCTGTTAACCCACTTTGCATGCCTTTAATGACATTCTTACCAATCGCAGGCATACTCGCTGTCATCGCATTGAATGTTTTCTTCGTACCGCCAGTTAAATCTTTAATCGACTGTTGCCATTCTTTATTGTACGTATCAAGTTGAAGTGCTGTTTCTTCACGCATCTTCGTAATTTCTGCATCTGTTGATATGCGCAAGTCTTTCATCTCACTGACAGCAATTTTATTTGCAAGTTCAGACTTTTCTTTCCATGCACCTACAAATTCTGCTAATTCAGTATCAGACATCTTTGTAAGTGTTTCGATTTCTCCTGCTGACTTAATACCAAGCTCGCGTAATTCATCAATTAGCGCTGCGTCTACACCACGACCAGCAAGTGTTTCCATATTGGCCGCCCATTCCGACATACCCGCAACCTGTGATTTTAAATTGCTAATTAATTCAGCGCCGGTTGTTGCTGATTTTTCAGCCATTTCATCAAACAAGCCCATTGATTTGTAGATAGTATTCGCGCGATCTGATACAGCTTTTTCATATTCTTCGTTGAGTTTCTTTTCAGATTCAACCAATGCGTTGTTGGCATCTTGGATTTTCGTTGTATAGGTATCAGATAAAGTAGTTAAGTTGTTGTATAACTCTTGTTTCGACTTCTGCAGTTGTTCA
>NZ_JBHUOR010000062.1:0-1168 GCF_042686175.1 Kurthia populi
AAAGTGAAGCCGCTGTTTCAAGCAACTGGAAACAAGCAAGCACTGTTCGTAGGAATCTCCCACTTCAAGCAACGTTCGAAGAACGGCTAAGTGGGGGTAGTTCAACGTAAGGCAAATGGTGCAGCTTATATTACAGTAGATCAATAACAGCATAAGTCTGTATAATCGTATCCACTAGCATCATATATAAAAAGAGGCTTTGACATACGTATAAAAACAACCGCTTCTAAGAGCATAAGAAAAACCGGAATCGCGCTGAGGCACGATTCCGGTTTTTCGTTGCGAACGTTAAAAAAGGAACATGACGTGCTTTGTCCCAATCTCTTTTCGTGTGCAAATGAAAATCTACAATGTGTCCGGTAAATCATTTGCGTACATGGCGAGTGCATCTTCGGCTTCTTTTAGAACATGCATCGTTTTAGGATTCGGTGCAATATAAATGACGTCATACGTTTTTTCCCCAAGTGATTCGTCGGCAGTGAAGGCGAGTGCAGGCTCCTCAAGAGATAACTCCGTTTGCACATTGCCGCGTGCGTCGGCATACACCCAGCGATTGAGCGATGTTAAATAAATCGCATTAAAGGCATGCAAGTAATACCCCTGCTGTGGCTCATCAAATAGCATTAATCGTTGGTAGCAAAAGCCACTTGGAATGCCTTCATGGCGCAGTAGTGCGGCTAGTAAATTCGCCTTAGCATAGCAAATACCTGTTTGATGCTCTACAACATCGGATGCTGTACGTGTAACGGTGTGCGTTTGCTCATCCCATGAATGGGCAATCTCATCGCGTACATATTCATAAAAAGTGCGTACTTTTTCTAATTCTGGTAATTCGACCACATGTAATGCGTCGATTAACTGCTCGATACGTTCGTGATGGTAGTTGACGACATCTGTCGGTTTCAAATAGTCATCGATAAATGGGGACTCTAATTGGAATGGCATGGTCATCATCCTTTCGGAATTCGATTGGTATCTTTTTATTGTATATCAAAATGCATGATAATGTGGAATTTTTTAGTATTTATTATAAAAAATAATAATAATGTAAGAATACATATGCAATAAAAAAGAGGCTGGGACAAAACCCTAGCTAAAGAAAGGACTTCGGCAAATGAAGATGCCGAAGTCCTTTTTATCTGTAATTTTTTTGTTTTTGTATAGAATA
>NZ_JBHUOR010000064.1:0-1984 GCF_042686175.1 Kurthia populi
CACTTTCATTGATCAACAATCGACCAAGAAAGTGCCTCAACTGGAATACCACACAGGATGCATTTGAATGTGAAGTGGTGCAGTTAATTTGACAATCTATCTGTTCAAAAAATCACTCTTTTCATTTGTATATATTAAAAAAGCTGAAGCGGGCTACTCCACTTCAGCTTTTTTTGCATTATTTCACTTTTTTAATACGGTCTTTTAAAATCCAACCATAAGGCGTGTATCCTTCATCTAATTGTTTTTTAGAGTATTTTAGTTTAATAAAGACATATTTTTTACCATCCGCTGTCACTTCTTTTAATACTTGAACTTTCGTGCCAGCTTTGACTTTATCCATTGCATAATCGGATGTTAAGAATTCTTTACCGAAAGATAAGCGTGTAAATGTATCTTTTGTTACCTTGTATGATACTTTGCGCTCTGCTGTAGTATATACTTTTGTCGGTGTTTTTACTTTTTTAGTTGAAGTCGCAGGGATCATTACAAGTGTTTCTTGTGTAATGCCTACATAATACGTTTTATTATTGATTTTAATCTTATCGGAGAAAAGTAAAATTTCACCTTTTTTAGTGAAATCAAAGAAAACGGCATCTTCAAAGTTATCAAAACGTGGTGAGAATGAATTTGAAATCGTATTTTTTGTTACGACAGTACGTGTTGTATTGCCGATGTAGCTTTTTACGAATTTATTTAAGTCTGCTTCCTCAATATCATCCCATGATGAGAATAGTGAGTCATAGCCACTAATTGTTACTTTTTCTTTAAGGGTATCTGATACTTTCACATAGCCTTTAAAAATATCAAAGTTTTTATCAAAATCTTTTTTAGATGTAATTTCATGCGCATTTGAGTACGTAATGCTGTAATATTTTTTACCGTTTAATTCAACAGTGTCTATCTTTTTGATGTACGTACCGGCTGGTAATGTATGAGCTACCTTACCTTTTTTAATATCTGCATATTTTGCATATACATTTGTAGCCGTTGTTGTTTTTACTTGAGTGGTTACTTTTACGTCTTCTTTATCAGTTGATTTTAATTGTACGCTTGTTGTATTTGCTTTAGCAGTAAATGGTGTGTAAGAAGATACAAGTAATGTACCTGTTAACACTGCCGCACTTGCAGTTTTAACGAATGTTGATGTCATCATAATAGCCCCAATTCATATGTTTTCATATACTATTTAGTGTATATTAATAACTTTATGATAAATTTGTCATATTTAGTAGAGGAAACTATGAATTAACACGCAAAGTATTTAAAACAAGCATTAGTACCTATCAAAATGATTTCTTGAAGTAGTGTAAACGGTTCATTTTTGTAATTTTTAAACAATCAACACCTACCTATAGCCATTGAATAAATTCAAGGCGATTACCAAATGGATCGTCCAAATAGAAGCGACTAGCGCCTTCTAATGGCTCATCTTCTTTTATGTCGACTTGGTGGTGCTGTAATTGTTGCTTGAATGCCTTAATGTCTGTCATTAAAAATGCTGGATGTGCTTTTAAGGCTGGGGTAAATGGCTCTTGAATGCCGATATGAAGCTGATGCGCGCCACACTCGAACCAAACACCACCTCGTTTTTTTAAATTTTCTGGTTTTTCAATTTCCGTCATTCCTAGAATGTCGCCAAAAAAAGCACGACATTGCTGTTCACTATTTTTTGGAGCGGCTAGTTGTACATGACCAATTCCTTTAAACATCCAAAAAACCTCCTTATACCACTTGGTTAATTATACCATTTAAAATCACATATACCTTTTTTACAAAATTAAAATAGACTAGGACAAAACACGTTACTTTCCTTCTTTTAGCGTTCGCAACGAAAAACTGGAACCGCGCCACAGCGCAATTCCAGTTTTTCTTATGCTTATAGGAGCATTCCTGTTAGAAGGATTTTCAGAGACTTGAAAACAAAAAAGCCCTCCTGTATGATGCTTGAGTGTCAACTGGCATTGACGCGCATAATATACAG
>NZ_JBHUOR010000065.1:0-2248 GCF_042686175.1 Kurthia populi
AATGACATCACTAAAGCAAAGTATTGGTACACCGCCAGTCCAACAGTTTATTGAATACCTTAATAAAAACGCAGGTCCGATGCTTACGACATTCGGTAAAGCGGTAGGAAATTTATTTAAAGGATTAGGCTCAATGTTCGTGGCCTTTGCACCGCTTAGTGAAAGTGTATCAAAAGGGTTCTTAAAAATGTCGGAATCATTTGCGACATGGGCCGCTGGATTACAAAAGAGCGAGAAGTTCAAATCTTTTATTAGTTATGTGCAAGAAAATATGCCGAAGATCAGTAGTATTTTTGGTAATGCAATTGTTGGAGTAGTAAACTTCTTTGCAGCGTTCGGCGGTTCCGCATCTGGAATGATGACGAGCCTACAAGGATTGATGGAAAGATGGCGCGCATGGACTGCGGCACTTAGCGAAAATCAATCGTTCCAAAAATTCCTCTCATACGTTAGCGCCACAGCACCAGGGGTAATGTCGCTAATTGGCAACTTAACAACCTTCCTAGTGAATCTAGGGATTGGCATGGCTCCGCTAGGCGCAATACTTTTGGAAATGGTAAACAAGTTTTTAGCGTGGTCCAACAGTATGATGCAAGCACATCCAGCTATCGGACAAATAATTGCGATTGTTATTTCTTTATCGGGTGCGTTTATGGCGATTATGCCGGTTATTTTAATGTTCAAGGCATTGTTTGCAGGTCTTGGTACAGCAATGATGGCTGGTATTGGTAAAGCAATTACGTTTATCACAGGATTGTTTACGAGTTTTAGTGGCACATTAACAACAGTTGGCACATGGGTAGCGAATTTGGCAACGAAGTTTCCTATGCTCGGCACAGTAATTAGTTTACTAACAGGTCCAGTTGGTCTTGTGATTGCTGCTATTGCGGCATTTGTTGCGGTGTTAATTGGTGTGTATCAGAGTTCAGAAACATTCAGGCAACAAGTATCCACTGTATTCACCGCTGTCTGGACAACGATCCAAACAACTTTTGGTGCTGTTGCAACATTCATTTCCGACACATGGGCACAAATTACGGAAATTTGGACAACTAATAGCGAGAATATCAAGACGATTGGTGCAGCTGTTTGGGGAGTGATAGTTGAAACTATCACAACGACAATGACGCAGATCATGACGTTATTCCAAGTGGTGTGGCCGGTTATTTCTACGGTTGTACAAGTTGCATGGGAAGTTATTAAAGCGGTTATCACAACAGCAGTCGCTATTATTTCAGGTGTTATCACAGCGCTTACGGCTTTATTAACAGGCGATTTCACAGGCGCTTGGCAAGCGGTAAAAGATACTTTAACAACAATTTGGGAAGCCCTTTGTACAGCAGCGCAAAACATCTTCGGGATTTTGAAAGATTTCCTCTCGAAAGTATGGGATGGCATTAAAGAAAAAGCTATTTCGATTTGGGAGAACATCAAAGAAACAGTTGTACAAAAAGCTACAGAATTAAAAGAAAACGCAATCAACAAATTCAATGAACTGAAAACCCAAGCTATTAACAAATTTAACGAACTGAAAACAACCGCAGTGAATAAGTTTAACGAATTAAAAACCCAAGCGATAAACAAAGCACAAGAACTGAAAACAAACGCAATCAACAAATTCAATGAACTGAAAACCCAAGCGGTGAATAAGTTCAACGAGTTGAAAACAAACGCAATCAACAAATTCAATGAACTGAAAACCCAAGCGGTGAACAAAGCGCAAGAATTAAAAACCCAAGCTATTAACAAATTTAACGAGTTAAAGAAACAAGCGACCGATAAGATTAACGAACTGAAAACCCAAGCAACAGATAAATTCGAAGAATTAAAAACCAATGTTACGAATAAAGTCGAGACCATTAAAACTGATGTCACAAATAAGTTTAATGACATGAAAAAATCAGTTACCGATAAAATGTCTGAAACCAAAAAAAGTATTGAGGATAAATGGAATGAAGCTAAGTCGTTCTTAGAAGGTATTGATTTAGTTTCAATTGGTAAAAATATTATTCAAGGTCTTGTTAATGGCATTGAGTCTATGACAGATTCAGTCGTAAGTGCAGCTAAATCTATTGCGGATAAAGTGAAATCAACAATCAAATCAGCAATGGACATTCACTCGCCATCGCGCGTTACTTATGCACTTGGTGAACATACTGGGCAGGGTTTTGCGAATGGTATTACATCGAAAACGAAAGTTGTTACAGCAAGTGCTAAAAAGACAGCAAATGCGGCTAAAAAGGCGTTC
>NZ_JBHUOR010000066.1:0-2281 GCF_042686175.1 Kurthia populi
AATGACATCACTAAAGCAAAGTATTGGTACACCGCCAGTCCAACAGTTTATTGAATACCTTAATAAAAACGCAGGTCCGATGCTTACGACATTCGGTAAAGCGGTGGGAAATTTATTTAAAGGATTAGGCTCAATGTTCGTGGCCTTTGCACCGCTTAGCGAAAGTGTATCAAAAGGGTTCTTAAAAATGTCGGAATCATTTGCTACATGGGCGCAAGGCTTGCAAAAGAGCGAGAAGTTTAAATCTTTTATTAGTTATGTGCAAGAAAATATGCCAAAAATCAGTAGTATTTTTGGTAATGCCATTGTTGGAGTAGTAAACTTCTTTGCGGCGTTCGGTGGTTCCGCTTCTGGAATGATGACGAGCTTACAAGGGTTGATGGAAAGATGGCGCGCATGGACTGCGGCACTGGGAGAAAATCAATCGTTCCAAAAATTCCTCTCATACGTTAGCGCCACAGCACCGGGGGTAATGTCGCTAATTGGCAACCTAACGACCGCCCTAGTGAACCTAGGGATTGGCATGGCTCCGCTAGGTGCAATCCTTTTAGAAATGGTAAATAAGTTTTTAGCATGGTCTAACAGTATGATGCAAGCACATCCAGCTATTGGACAAATAATTGCGATTGTTATTTCTTTATCGGGTGCGTTTATGGCGATTATGCCGGTTATTTTAATGTTCAAGGCATTGTTTGCAGGTCTAGGCACAGCGATGATGGCTGGCATTGGTAAAGCAATTACGTTTATCACAGGATTGTTTACTAGTTTTAGTGGCACATTAACAACAGTTGGTACATGGGTAGCGAATTTGGCAACGAAGTTTCCTATGCTTGGTACAGTAATCAGCTTACTAACAGGTCCAGTTGGTCTTGTGATTGCTGCTATTGCGGCATTTGTTGCGGTGTTAATTGGTGTGTATCAAACATCTGAAACATTCCGAAATCAAGTATCTACAGCCTTTACAGCCGTATGGAATGTTATTCAAACAGCGTTCGGTGCTGTTGCTTCTTTCCTTTCAGCTACATGGGCACAAATTATGGCCATCTGGACAGCGAATAGCGCAAACATCATGACAATTGGTACAGTCGTTTGGGGTCTGATTAAAGACACGATTATAATGACAATGAGTCAAATTATGACGGTGTTCCAAACGGTGTGGCCATTGATTTCAACAATTGTGCAAGTTGCTTGGGAAGTAATTAAAGCAGTCATTACAACTTCTGTAGCAATTATTTCAGGTGTTTTAACAGCATTGACAAATCTTTTAACAGGCAATTGGTCTGCGGCATGGAATGCGATTAAAACAATGCTTACAACGATTTGGAATGCAATTGTTTCAGCAGCTAAGAATATTTTCAACATTTTAAAATCATTCTTGCTTAGTATTTGGAATGCAATTAAAGGGCCTACAACAAGCATATGGAATGGTATTAAATCAACGCTGACGAGTATTTGGAATAGCATTAAATCAACTGCTACAACCGTATTTAACGCTGTTAAAACAGCGATTACGAATGCTTGGAATACAATCAAGAGTACGACAACGAGCGTATGGAATGGCATTAAATCAGCTATCACGACAGCATGGAATGCGATTAAGAGCGCAACAACAACAGCGATAAACGGGATTAAATCCGCGGTAACAAATGGTTTTAATGCCATAAAATCAGCAATTACGAATGCAATGAATGCGATTAAATCGGGTATTAGTTCAGCTTGGAGTGCAATTAAGAGTGTAGTTTCAAGTGCCATTAGCGCGATTAAATCAGTTGTAACGAGTGGTTTTAGTGCAGTTCGTTCGACTGTATCAAGTGCGATGTCTGCTGTTAAATCTGTTATTACAAGTGCTTGGAGTGCGATTACATCTGCCGTATCAAGTGCTGTTAGTACAATTAAAAACACAGTCGTAACAATGTTCAATTCATTAAAAAGTGCTGTATCAAGTGCAATGAATGGTGTTGTAAGTGCGATAAAAAGTGGTTGGCAGTCAGCGCAGTCCTTTTTATCAAGTATTGATTTAACAGCGATTGGGCGACACATCATTCAAGGGCTTGTGAATGGTATTAAATCAATGGCCAGCGCAGTAATCGGCGCAGCTAAATCTATTGCGGATAAAGTGAAATCAACAATCAAATCAGCAATGGACATTCACTCGCCATCGCGTGTTACTTATGCGCTTGGTGAACATACTGGGCAGGGTTTTGCGAATGGTATTACATCGAAAACGAAAGTTGTTACAGCAAGTGCTAAAAAGACAGCAAATGCGGCTAAAAAGGCGTTC
>NZ_JBHUOR010000067.1:0-2364 GCF_042686175.1 Kurthia populi
TATCTGCTACGCTACTCTGCCTCCATATCAGTTGTCCAAATACTCATGTACTGAAGTACACTCCGTTTTGTCCGCCCTCATGTCGTTGATTAGCTTGCATCTAATATAAAATCAAATAATAAGTTATTAAGCCTAAAAAAATTAAAACTTAATAATTAATAATAAAAATCTTTAAAAAGAAATTTGTTTGTTACTTTCAATGTCGTTTTATCCAGTTTTCAAAGAACAATGGTGCGCCCAGCAGAAGTCGAATCCACAACCTTCTGATCCGTAGTCAGACGCTCTATCCAATTGAGCTATGGGCGCAAATATAATATTTATTTTACTAATAAATGGTGCCGAGGGCCGGAATCGAACCGGCACGGTAGTCACCTACCGCAGGATTTTAAGTCCTGTGCGTCTGCCAGTTCCGCCACCCCGGCACATATGGAGCGGAAGACGAGGTTCGAACTCGCGACCCCCACCTTGGCAAGGTGATGTTCTACCACTGAACTACTTCCGCATGTGCTTGACTTATTTAAATATTCAAATGTTTTACGTCTTATTTCTTAAGAACATAAATTATTATATAGTGTACACAATCAAATTGCAATACTTTTCGCAAAAAAAATTGATTTGTTTTTAGCTTACAAGGCCCGTCATCGCGCGATTTCTAGTTAAAACAATAGTTCGCTATTTCGTTCATTCATTCTTCTTTAAAAACAAAAAAAATCCCACTGCATCGTAACAATACAATGAGATTTCTATGGTTTTCTTGCATAAAAATTACTCTTCTTTCTTATACGTAAGTTCTACAAATTGATTATAGTTTTGTGTTTGAATCAATTTCCAGTCACTCATCGGCACACGTTCTGAAAATAGTGGGATGCCTTCACCTAGTACAACGGGAGCAATCGTAAGAATCATTTCATCAACTAAATCGGCTTGTAAAAAGCTCTCTACTAACTTCGCCCCACCTGCTAGCCAAATATCACGCTCACTATCCTGCTGTATTTGTGTAACAAGTTCTGCTGGTGATTGCTGTGTAAATGTCACATTGGCATTGTTCATGCGCTCTTTCGAGGTCATCACATAGCAACGACGCTGCGCATACGGGAAAACGCGCGCATGTCGTAAAATCCAATCATATGTAAGACTCCCCATCACAACAGTTCCGATGGTTGAGTAAAAGGCGAGATAGCCATTATCGCCTTCGCCTTCTACCTTATTTAAAAATTCGATTGAGCCGTCTGGTGTTGAAATATAGCCATCTAAGCTCATCGCAATGTATAATTTTACGCGTTTCATTAAATCCCCCCTTTCCTCAGTGTAACAGATACCTTTTCTTTCCAAAAATAAAAACAATACGTTATGATAGATTCAGTGTACAAATTTATCTTTTTATAAGGGAGCGAGTATGTGTGTCAAAAACAATTGAATTAAATAATGGATTACTTATTCCGCGTGTAGGATATGGTACATTCCGCGTACCAGAAGGCGCTGATTTAGCTGCCGCCGTTAAAACGGCAATTAAAGAAGGATATCGTTTAATCGATACAGCAGCGATTTATGAAAATGAAGCTTCAGTAGGTCAAGGGATTCGCGAAGCCATCGCTGAAGGACTTGTCACACGTGAAGAATTATTCATCACATCAAAAGCATGGAATGACGGCATTTCATACGAAGAAACACTACAAGCATATGATGATGCACTCGCGCGTATGGAACTAGATTATTTAGATTTATACTTATTACACTGGCCAGGAACGAAAAACGATTTTATTCCACAGTGGGAGGCACTTGAAAAGATTTATGCAGATAAACGCGTAAAATCGATTGGTGTCAGCAACTTCCATGTACATCATTTAGAAAAATTACTAAAAGAGACAACGATTGTGCCTGCGGTGAATCAAATCGAATTAAACCCACTGCAAACGCAAAAACAAGTCCATGCCTTTTGTATTGAAAAAGGTATCCAAATTGAAGCGTGGTCACCACTAATGAATGCTGAAATTTTAGAGCACGCTACTTTAAAAACAATCGCATCAAAATACGGTAAGACCACTGCGCAAATTATTTTACGCTGGCAAACACAAACGGATATCGTAACCATTCCAAAATCAATGACACCTAGTCGTATTGCAGAAAATATCGCTATTTTTGATTTTGATTTAGATGGCGAAGATATTTTATTAATTGAAGCATTAAATGAAGATGGCCACTATGGTCCAGATCCAGAAGGCTTTGATTTCGGACGTTAATCTCGAACACTCACAACACAAAGAAGAGGCTGGGACATAAGTAGAAATTCCAGTCTTTAATAGAGAAGGTGATGTCGAATTTGACATCACCTTCTCTATTTTTATGCGCAAATTGGGAATTACC
>NZ_JBHUOR010000068.1:0-2379 GCF_042686175.1 Kurthia populi
AAAAGAAAAAAGCTGGGATATTCCCAGCTAATCATTTAACTACTTAATTCTATAATGGGGAATTTTATCCCGATATTATCGGAGAATTTAGAGGCGTTATTGACAGCACCCAATTGATTAATGCCTCTATAAACAAAATGAATAAACCAATAGAGTTGAAGTGTGTATCTGAAAATAAAAAAGCTATGGAATTCTATGAAAATAATGGCTGGAAAAAAGTTGTCGAAGAAGGTAATCCGAATGAAAAGTATTGGGTTATGGTGTATGAATAAATTATAGTCTATTTTATTAAGTTCTTACAGCTATCTAAAATCTTGATTAAATACTATACTTACTGAAGAGAGAAATGATAGCTAAAAAAACTGACACCAGCACAGCACTGGGATCAGTTTTTTATTTAACCCTCTTTTTTTATTGTCTTTGAAATAAGGATTCAAGTTAAATGTTTTTAGCGCATATTAAGGATTTATATGGGTCTATTGTGTATTAATAATTTGGAAAATTCAACTATTTTTTAACACTAGCTCCTTCGTAGAGACGTAGTTATAAAAATTAAAAGAGTGTTGAAATTAAGGTTACTAGAGCTGGACCACCCTGTATAAAAATAATTTTTTTACTACTTGTGACACTACCATATAAAGCAACAATTATAATGTAAACTAGTAGTAATCTTGTGACTTCAAGAGAATTTGGTGATAAAAATACACCATAGAGCAATCCTAACCCAATTAATCCATTATATACTCCTTGGTTTTTGAGTAACACATTAAGTGACTTTTGACTTAATTCTTTCTGATCAATGTTAAATATACGACTTGTCTTGCTAGAAATTGTAATGATTGTTTGAATATACATGATATAAAAAAACTCAATAGCAACAATCACCGTTAAAATAATAGACCATATAGTCATCACTTATCCTCCAAATTCGAAAATTTTTAAGTCAGGTGCTTTTATGCTGTAATCAGCTACTTTACTAATAAAATTTTGTAGTAAAGGATTTTGATTATGGATATCAATTGCAAATTGATCTTTCCAATTTTCTACCATAATGAAGGTATTTCTTTCTTCTAGGGATTCGTAAAGATTGTAGGCTAAACAACCTTCTTCTTTTCTAGTTTCTGAAATTAATTCTTTGGTGTCTGATAGAAAATTCTCGCGTTGATTCCCTTTGATAAAAAATGAGGCATTAATAACTTTCATTTGATCAGCTTCCTCTCTTATTTAAAAGTAGTGAATTCTTTTGCATCCAGTCGAATAGAATTATATCCTTCTTCTAATGCTTTACCAATGGATAGAATCATGACCGGTACATAACGGTCTTTTTTTAATCCAAATGCTTCTGCTAATTTATCGGCTTCAAATCCACCAATAGGGTTCGTATCATATCCATGAGCACGTGCAACAAGCATAAATTGCATAGCAGCTAAACTGGAATCAATTTTTACAACATCATTCATTTCTTCTCTAGTGAAGTTTTTGTAATAAGGGATGATTGCAGCTAATTGTTCATCTCTCACTTTTGGAGACATTTTACCTTCAATTACTGCCTAATTATAAATTACTTCTCCATACTCATAACATTCCATATCTCCAAATATAAGTATCATTGCTGAAGATGTGTCGTTTTGTCTTGTATTGAAACGAATTAATGGTTTCAATTTTTGTTTTTCTTCAGGACTCTCGACGACTACAAAACGCCAAGGCTGCATATTTACTGACGACGGTGCTATAGTTGATTTCTGGATCATTTCAAGCATTTCTTCGTTAGAAATTTTGATACTCTCATCGTACAATCTGATGGATTTTCTATTATAAGCGATATCTGAAAAATCATTATTTATTGTCATTTTTAAATCTCTTCTTTGATTAATTTTTTAAGCAATAGTCGTAATTGTTTCTCTTCTACAGAACTAAGTAGATGATATAAAGGATTTTGTGGTCTATCATGTTCTTTCTCACAGCTTTCAAGATCCATTTTTGCTTTTTCAGTAATTTCTACGAAAATTTCTCGATTATTTTCTTTATTTCTTTCTCGAATCACATATTCTTTTTCTTCTAAAATTTTTAAATGTCTCGTAACAGCAGCACTATCAATATGTAACCTATGCTGTATTTGCTTTTGCGAACATTTTCTTGTTTCTTTAAGAAGCATCATTAATTCATACCTGGTCAAACTAAATCCAGTTACTTCCTCAAATTTGGATGTCATTTCTTGGTTCGCAATCTTTATCTGATAAAGAAGACTACTAAATTCTTTAAAGTTCAAACTATCCCTCCCTCTATAAATGTTGATATATCAATGGCTCACGCCATTTTTGAGTGTCAAAAAAATATTTTCCAACACGCATATCTAACTTAATTTTGTATTAATTGATA
>NZ_JBHUOR010000069.1:0-2593 GCF_042686175.1 Kurthia populi
ATGGTAATTCCCAATTTATACATAAAAATAGAGAAGGTGATGTCAAATTCGACATCACCTTCTCTATTAAAGGCTGGAATTTTCACTTATGTCCCAGCCTCTTTTATTTTAACGCTGAATTTCACTAATAAATTTATACCGGTCTGCACGATACACACTACGAACAATTTCAAAAGGTTGCCCACTATCTAAAAAACTTGTTCGCTTAATTAATAATACGACCCCACTAGGTGGAATATGTAAAAATTGCGCATCTTCTTTTGTTGTCAAAGCGGCTTCCATTTGCTGAATTGCATTACCAATTGTCAATTGATAGTGGGATTCAATTAATGAGTAAAGAGATGTTTGTAATTTTTCAGCTGTTAAGCCTGGGAATAATTTTGCTGGCAAATACGTTCGCTCTATCGCCATTGGTTCCCCGTCCGCATTACGAATACGCATGATTGAATAAACATCTTCTCCTGACTCTATTAATAAATCTTGTGCCAATTCAAATGGTGCAGGTTTTCGTTCAAACTTTACAAGTTGGCTACTTGGAACCATACCTCGCGCTAACATATCCTCAGTAAAGCTTGTTAAGCCGTTTAAAGGTTGTTCAAGCTTAGGACTTGAAACAAAGGTACCACGCCCTTTTTCGCGGTATAATAAGCCATCATTCACTAAATTTGTAATCGCTTGTCTTACCGTCATTCGACTTACATCATACTGCAAAGCCAATTCGCGCTCTGAAGGAATTACCTGTCCTACCTTATAAATTCCTTCTGCTATTTTCTTTTTTAATTGTTCTTCAATTTGCATATACACCGGAATGTGTGAACGTTTATTAATCATTTCTCCGCTCCCCCTGATTAGTCCTAGTTGTCTATACCACTAATATTCATCATATAACAAAAAAACTGCCCGATACAACTCGGACAGTCAATAAAATTATGCTATGATTAACCTTGCACACGAGTAATTGTGATATCGCTCAAAATATCACGAATCACCCAACTCGCTGCAATCAATCCAACTGATGATGGAACAAATGCATTTGATGATGGAGGCATTTTCGCTTTACGAATTTCAGCTTCTGGTTTACCAACTGTTTCCGCCACATCTGGACGAATTACAATAGGACTTTCATCAGAAAAAATAACTGGAATGCCTTTTTTGATACCTTCTTTACGAAGTTTCACACGGATAACTTTTGCAAGTGGATCCATAAATGTTTGTGAAATATCGGCAATACGGAAGCGTGTTGGATCCATTTTATTTGCAGCACCCATACTTGAAATGATTTTCACATTACGCTTTAGACATTCTTTCATAATATGAATTTTATAAATAACTGTATCACTTGCATCAATTACATAATCAGGGTTATAGCTGAAGAATTTTTCATATGTTTCTTCTGTATAAAACATGTGCAAATCAATGACTTCACAATCTGGGTTAATATCTGCAATACGTTCTTTCATTACAGCAGATTTTGATTTACCGATTGTTGACATATACGCTACTAGTTGACGGTTAATATTTGTGATATCAACATCATCCTTATCAACTAAGATAATACGGCCAACGCCACTACGCGCCACAGCTTCTGCTGCAAATGAGCCAACGCCACCAACACCTAAGATGGCAACTGTTGTATTTTTTAATAGTTCAAGGCCTTCTTGACCAATCGCTAGTTCATTACGTGAAAATTGGTGTAACATATCATTCACTCCGTTGTGTTTAAAATTCCTACTTAAAAGTAGGCGTCTCTCAAAATATAAACAATTCGCTTCAAAATTGCAAGTAACCAACTAAGAATTGGAGGAATTCCACTATGCGTGCTATTTTTAATTTTACGCTAAATGCTCTTATTTTCGCGCTAATCGGTGCTGTCATTGCGTCATCTTTTTATCCCACACTCGACACAAGCTACGCACAGCTACAAAAAAATTATGACGACTACGTTAACGCGCAGGCACGCTTTATGACAGAACCGTCAAAAAACAATATACAAAAAGTCGATCAACATGAGAATTTTATCTTTCCAGCAAGCTATGTTTTAGAACAACAATCCTGGTTAAATTCATTTGTTTTGCGTAAAAAACCGGTTTTAACAAGTAAACAGCAGCAAACATTACGCTATCAATTAGCAAATGCTGAAAAACTGAATGAACAATTTCAGCAAACTGCTCTACAACAAGTGTATCATGCTGAAAATTTAGCACCTTATTTACGTGCAAATAATGCACAGACTGATAAACATGTTTTTGTAACACATGATAGTAATGGTACATCTATTTCATTTGATGCAAATAATACGATATTCAACAATGTTTTCACAAATTCAATTACAGCCAATTATTTTTTAATTAAAACAAAAGATACTACATTTTACTTACGAAAAGAACTTGGTTATAAAATCGAATCAAAAACAACTGACGCAATAACAATTAAAATGGGCAATAATCGCCTGCATTTTAATGCAATAATTAAGTCTGATGAATAAACGAAAAGAGGCTGGGACATAAGTGAAAATTCCAGCCTTTAATAGAGAAGGTGATGTCGAATTTGACATCACCTTCTCTATTTTTATGTATAAATTGGGAATTACCAT
>NZ_JBHUOR010000007.1:0-11048 GCF_042686175.1 Kurthia populi
CGTCATCTCCACACTTCCAATCTATATTGTCTAATATAGATTATCCGTTATTAGTGGGGAATTTTTAAACGGTATTATCGAGGATTTTAACAGCGATTATGACAATATACCTGTTTCGATCAAGCAAGTATCCCCTTTCTCTCAAATGAAATCGACTTTACTAGAAGGCTGGGCGCAAATTAAACAGCAAACTACACTTCGCTCAATTGTTTGGATCACCTTGTTTATTGGCCTTGCGAGTGAAGGCTTCGACCGATTATCAGGTGCTCATTTTATTGAGGGGTTTCACCTTGATGAGGAAAAGGCGATTTACTGGTTTGGTGCCCTTTTTGCCGTAGCATACATTCTCAATATCGTATTATTAAAGTGGATTGAACTGTATGTTAAAAAGGATTATGCGCGATTGCTCGGGCTACTAAACAGCCTGTTAGTACTATGCTTAATTGGCTTTGCCTATAGTGGTAATTTCCTTCTAGCTGTTCTATTTTACTGGTTGATTTCTGCATTACGAGAAACGAATGAACCTTTACTTGCAGTGATGATTAATACACGTCTACCTGCAAATGGACGCGCTACTACTTTGTCAATGTTTGGACAAGTGGATGCGCTTGGTCAAATTGCAGGTGGTCCTCTTATTGGCTTCATTGCCCTTTATACATCTGTTACACATGGCATTGCGGCGACAGCGATTTTCTTTTTGCCTGTAGTCTGGCTCTCTTTAAAAATGCGTAATAAAACACGACATCTTACATACGATGTCGTGTTTTATTTTTATTTTATAGACTGGCGAGGAATATTTTTATTGCTTATTAGCGTTCGTTCATTAGAAATAATTCATTTGAAATCGTTGATTACCTCAGGAAGCGTGTTTTGGATACGACTTATTTTTTGATAAGCGTCAGCACGCTGTAAAATGGCCTAGCGTGTTAGTAACAATATGATTACATCCTGCCAAATACAAGAAAAATGCCATTTTCATGCGAATGATTTGCGCATTGACAACGCGGTTTTTAACAAAACACTCCCCAAAAGTGGCTGAAAACGGTCCTTTTTGGTCCTGAAACGGTCGATTTCGGGACAGAAATGGGCAGTTGAAACACTCAAAAGCTCCTTTTTAATAAATGTCATGCCAGCAGCTCAACGATTTTCGTTAGGCGATTAAAAGCGATTCAAAAACACCCGTCAGAGGCTTATTTCTAACCCATTTTAGCTGATTTCAAGCCGTTTTAGTTCCTTTTTCGCTATATGTTTTTTCAATAAATGTCAGTTTTTTCATAATTACTTGCTGTATGTGCTTAAAAAGGATAATCATTTGTGGAACTGGCACATATTTTCAATTATGTCGTATCCAAAACACGCTAGTTGGGCTTTTCATTCATTTCAAGTGAACGACTGAGTGCTTCATAGTTACGTGATGGATGCTTTAATTTCGCTACCTCTAGTACAGATTTTGACATGACTCGATAGGTGTTTTGATATTTTTTTGGTATAACCGCTAGATGCTTGTTTACTGTCGTCTGATCGCCGCGCTCAATAGGACCTGTTAGCGCAACTACTGGTCCCTTATCATAAATATTTTGGGCGTTTTGTAAAAATAATTGACGGAAGGCTTGCTGTGCAATGTCCCCGGAAAATCCTGCCTCACTGAAAAGCTGCTGACTCGTATGCACAAGGCCATTCACAAGATTACTGCACGTCACACAGGCCGCATGGTAAAGCGCCTTTTGCGGTGCGTCAATAATCGGTGCCTCATTCCCCCAGCACGTAATCTTTTGCTGTACATCTTCACAAGCTTGGCTGTCGCCTTCTAACGTAAAAATAACAGATGTATCAAGTGCGGTCGTTTTTGCTGGAAACGCTGAAATCGGATGCAAGGACACAACAGCGTACGAGCGCGTGTCATTCGTCGCCATTATTTGAGCCGATGCGGCACCCGAGCAATGAAAAATAATCATCCCTGGTCGTAGCAGCGGCTCAATTTCTTGAAATACAGTGGCAATCGCACTATCTGACACCGTTAAAAATAGCCAATCACAGGCCGCTACAAGCTCCTCGGTCGATGCAAAGGCGTCTGTATTCGTCAGCATCGCACTTTCCTTCGCATGCTCGAATGTGCGACTTGCGTAACCCGCAACCGCTTCCCCCTGCGTGATGAAATAACGCCCGAGCGATGTCCCCACATTTCCTGCACCAATAAATCCAATTGTCATGTTCATTCCCCCTTCTCTGTCCTTAGTTTACGGGCTATACGTAAAGATTGTAAAACGAATGCGTGATATTTCGATCCAATGAACGGGTACACAAGCTGTAACAAAGGGGGTTTTACGATGATAGAAGTTGAAAATCTTTATAAAAAGTTCGGAAAGCATCCGGTCATTCAAGGTATTTCGATGACAATTCCACCGAGTGAAATTTGCTGTCTACTCGGTCCATCTGGCTCTGGAAAAACGACACTCATTCGCCTAATGATTGGTGTGATTGTAGGTGACGAGGGAACTGTGAAAATCGACGACGTCAACATGCCTAATTTATCTATGCTAGGGGATATTGGCTTTATGCCGCAAAATGATGCGATGTATGATGATTTATCTGCTGAGGATAATTTACGCTTTTTCGGCGGGCTTCAGCAAATGAAAAAGGAAACACTTGAAGTGCGGATGAATGACGTACTAGCACTCGTTGATTTAACCGCGCACCGAAAAAAAATGGTCCGTGATTTCTCCGGTGGTATGAAAAAACGCTTATCACTCGCCGCAAGCATTTTACATTCTCCAAAAATATTATTTTTAGATGAGCCAACTGTTGGCATTGACCCGGTGCTAAAGCGCACGATTTGGAATCAATTTCAGGAGCTAAAGCGCGCGGGTACAACGATTATCGTCTCGACGCATGTCATGGATGAGGTGACGGAATGTGACAAGGCTGCGCTCATTTACAACGGGCGGCTAATCGCCTATGATGCCGTTCCTACCCTGTTAGCTAGTACGACCTCTGGAAAAGTAGAGGAGCTCTTTATTATGACGAGTGAAAAAGAAGGTGCTCGTCTATGATGCATTTAGCGAAGCGCGTCATCAAGCAAACCGTCAATGATAAACGCAGTATAATGATGATTTTAGTCGCTCCCTTGCTCATTTTGACGCTCGTTTATTTTTTATTAGGGGATTCCAACTACAAGCCGACTGTTGGCATTGAGAAAGAAAGTCTACCTGAACCACTCGTAACAGCGATGGAAGAGCAGCATATGCATATCAAAAAATTACCTAGCGAGGCATTTGACGAACCGGAAAGTTATTTGAAAAAGCATGAAGCAGTGGATGCCTTGTTTGAACTGAATGACAGTAGTGTGTCGATTACATTAGTTGAATCTTCGACAAAGGGCGCAAAAGCAATGACGGCGATACAGGATGCACTGGCAAACGTCAATCCGGCAGCAAAAATGGACATTTCCTATGTATACGGGGATGCAGACCAAACGCTTTTTGATTCGCTTGGCTACGTATTTTTAGCACTTTTCTCGTTTTTCCTTATTTTCATTATTTCCGGTATGGCACTCGTACGCGAACGCAGTGGCGGGACACTTGAACGGCTATTAATGACGCCCATTAAGCGCAGTGAAGTTATTTTAGGCTACACGCTTGGCTATAGTGTTTTTGCGGTTGTGCAGGCGATATTAATCGTCTTCTACGCGGTTTATGTACTCGATTTAAGCTCTGCCGGGCATATTGGTTGGATTTTTGTCACGATGGTGCTACTGGCAATTGTTGCGGTATCATTTGGTGCGATGATTTCCGTCTTTGCACGCTCAGAGCTTCAAGTCGTCCAGCTTATTCCGTTTACCATTATTCCACAGGTCTTTTTCTCCGGCCTTATCCCGCTCGATTTAATTCCATATCATCTCGACAACTTATGCTATATTATGCCAATTTACTACGGCGCAGCGGCGATCAAGGGCATCATGGTGTATGGGGACGGCTTCGCTGGCATCTGGATGTATTTAGCAGGGCTACTTGGCTTTGCGCTCATTTTGTTCCTCATTAATATGCAGGCCATGAAAAAATTCCGCCGTTTATAATAGCAAAGAGGCTTTGACATACGTGTAAAGACAGCCTCTCCTATGAATATACGAAAAACCGGAATCGCGCTGTGGCACGGTTCCGGTTTTTCGTTGTGAACGCTAGTTTTGCCCTAGCCTCATTTTTCTAATGTGCGATCATTTCATGTGCAATATCATGCCCTGATAAATCAGCTGGATAATACGTTGGCCAATTATCCATTTCCTCTAATAATTTTGCGCGGTCATCGCCAAAATACAGATGGAAATGAGATGATTTTTCGTCATGAATAATATGATCGCTAAATTGTACATATTTCGGTGCAGTGGATGCGTCATCAACTTGCTTGAAAATATAGCGCACGCCGCGATTTCCTTTTTCATACGTCAAAATTTCATAGCCATCCGCCTCGTATGTACCCGTCACTTTCTCTTTTCCCTTATAAAATGTCATTGTATTCGCTGTAATATCAATGGCTGTGACATCGGTTTTATAACCCACTTTATAATATTTTTTGTAGGCTGTAGCGGTCTTATCCCCATCCGCTGCCTTATGTTCAAACACTTCGTCTAGCGTCCCATCTTGCAAATACGGATAGACCGATTGCCAATTATTCGCCCAATTTGTTAGCGGACGGTCTTGTACATCTCCATCCTCAAAATAGCCTTCATAGATTTTTTGAGCTGCTTCACTTTTTTCATCATGTGCGTGTGTCTCTTCCTTTTCAGTCGATTGTGCAACCGTTTTTTGCTCCTGTGTCTCGGTTTTTTCCTCCCCACATCCCGCAAGTACGAAAGCTAATGCTACTACTGCTGTTGCTGCTCTCCACTTTTTCATTTGTTCCACTCCTTAAATCGTAATTGTTACGTTTTATAATATATCGTAATGATTACGATTTGTAAATAGATAAATTAAAAACCACTCATCGCTGAATGGTTTAAAAGCTAAACAATGCAAACAAAATAATGACTACACTGGCAATGCCGTAAAAAAATGCACGCTTCGCTTTTCGCTTGTACATCTCGTATGCAACAAGTGCGAAAAATAAGCCAACAAATAATGTAATAAGCGGCATATACGTAAAGTTTTGAGTAATAAAACTACCAATCAGCATCGCCCACAGCACAATCAATAAGCAAATTTTTATCCAAATCATTTATTAACTCTCCTTTTTTGTCATTTTTCTGATATAATAAATTGTACCATATATTGTATTTAAAGGGAGATTATTATGAAGAAATGGTTTATGATTGGTATTCCTGTTGTGATTATTTGTGCGATTGCGTGGTTTGTTTACGCAGAAATCAACGGGAATCCATATGTGAAATATCAAATGGACAAGGAATTACCAACGCATCTTGAAAAAGCTGGGGAATCAAAGGCGGCTACATCAATGTATTTGTTCGCAAATCCAAAATTCCTTATAAACAATGATTATTACGGTGATATTTATACGCTTGAATTTAAAGATGAACCTCATATGCATTATTACTATGGTTTATCTAAAAAAGATAAAAAAATTACGCAGTTTTGTGAAAAAGATTTTGATAAAGATGGCGTAATAGACACCATTACAAAAGAAACAAAGCACGCAGAAAAAAGCTGTGTCTCAATGTACGCAAATCGCGATTAAGCGCGGTGAGATAAAGTGACTGGAACAAAACACATCATGTTCCTTTTTTAGTGTTCACAACGAGAAACCGGAACCGCGCCACAGCGCGATTCCGGTTTCTCTTATGCTCATAGGAGGAGGCATTTTTACACATATGTCCCGGCCTCTTTATTTTTTCTGTTCATAAACCCCTTAATATGTAATAATTGGAATATATAATCGTAGAGGAGGGTTTTTGAATGACGTGGATTACATATACCAAACCTCTGTGGCTTGGGTTATTATTGTTGACTGTGCTAAGTAATATCTGGCTCTATCAATTTGGCACACATATTATGCCAACGGATTCAAATGGCGTCGTTTTAGGCTCGCTCATTGATTTATTAATTGTCGCCCCCCTTATGTTGATGCTATACCGCAATCGATTGTCATGGAAGCAAGCAATTTTATTTTCGGCAATCGGCTGTGTGTTTGTACGTTTTTTGATTCCGGGGCATCTACTCGCGCCCTATGCGACAATTACATGGGTAGGTGTTGCGATAGAGGGGGGGTTAGTGGTCATTGAGCTTTTTCTCCTCATTCGGTTTATCACGTATTTCCCGCGTATTATAGCCTATGTGAAAACTAGCTCGCTGCCGATACTTTTCGCCTTCAGTGATGCACTCGATAAGCATGTACGGAAAAACCCGATCATTCATGTGCTATGCTCAGAATTATTAATGCTCTATTATGCCTTTGCAAGCTGGAAAAAGCCCATTCCACACGGCATTACACTACATAAAAAATCGAGTTTTGTTGCCTTTCAGCTAATGATGATTCATGCGATTGTCATTGAAACGATTGGCATTCATTACTGGTTGCACGAAAAGGCGCCGATTATCTCACTGATTCTGCTAGCATTTAATATATACTCGGTGCTATTCTTTATTGCAGACTTACAAGTAATGCGCCTGACTCCTTCCGTTATGCGAGGGCAAACAGTCTATCTCTCACTTGGTCTTCTGAAGCGTGCCAAAATTGATGTCGCGATGATTGAAGAAATCATTGAGGATGATGCTCTTCTACAGCGTAAGAAAACAAAAGATACGGTCGAATTTATTACCCGCGATTTTGAAAAGGTCTACCCAGATATAGTATTAAAAATGCGCGAACCACAAAAAGTGACGCTCGCAATGGGTTTTGAAAAGCACTATCACTATGTCGCAATTAAAACCGATGATCCGCACGCATTTAAAGCACAGCTATTGCATGAAAAAGAAAAACTACTCGCACAGAACTGACATCTGAAAGTGAGCATTCGTTTATCAACATGCATTTATCACCCTAATCGAATGCTTCATGCTGGCGTTATAGCGGGCTGCCTTTAGAGGACATGCTCATAATAACGCCTTTTTTGTTTACTTCATGCGCCTTTACCTTATCTATCGCTCTTTCACATAACGAATAAATGGATTATTTCACTAACTGCCACGCTTGTTCCTTTTGCATTGTATGACTATACTCGTTTTTTACCCATGAAAAAACACCTCCAAAAATGGATCAGATCCCTTTGAAAGTGTCTTTTTATAGTGTCTCAGATCTTCAATTATAATAGCGCAAGTAAATCGTCTAAATCCTGTTCCTCTGTAGCCCAGCTTGTCGCAAAACGAACGACTGTATGTGTATCATCAAAGGGCTCCCAAACGCTAAATTTCGCTTTTTCAGAAAGTGCCTGCATCGCGCTATTTTCTAAAATAACGAATTGCTGATTCGTTGGTGATTCAAAGAAAAATTGATAGCCTTTTTCGCGTAAATTAGCCTTTAATTTTTCCGCTAAACGAATAGCATGTGCTGAAATATCCATATATAAGTTATTGGTAAATAATACATCAAATTGAATACCTAGCATACGGCCCTTCGCTAATAGTGCACCATTTTGTTTAATGGTCGTGAAGAAATGCTTGATGTGATTGGCCTTCGTCACAACAACCGCTTCGCCAAACATCGCACCAACCTTCGTGCCACCAATATAAAAGACATCACAGTTTTTAGCGATAACCGGTAATGTCACGTCAGTATCCACTGCCGCTAAGCCGTAGCCTAGTCGCGCGCCATCTAAGAATAATGGTAAATCATATTCGTGGCATACATCATGAATCGCTTCAAGCTCCGCCTTTGAATACAAGGTACCGTATTCTGTCGGATGCGATACGTAGACCATACCGGGCTGTGGCATATGCGTGTGGCTTGCATCCGCTAAAAAGGCTTGCATATATGCGGTAATGCCTGCTGCGGTTAACTTGCCATCTACTTGTGGGATTGTTAAAACTTTATGTCCGCCCGCCTCAATAGCACCTGCTTCATGTGTGCTAATATGGCCTGTATCTGCAGCAATTACACCCTCAGAAGTATGTAAAATCGAATTAATGACCGTCGCATTTGCTTGTGTACCGCCGACTAAAAAGCGTACTTCCCCTGCTGGACATTCACAGGCCGCCAAGATTTTTTGCGCGGCACTTTCTGTATAAGGGTCCTGGCCATAGCCCGATGTTTTCTCCATATTGGTTTCCATTAATTTTTCTAAAATGCGTGGATGCGCACCTTCTAAATAATCACATTCAAAATTCAACATTATTCTGTCACACCTTTTCTTCTAGCACAGATTGGATATTGTGCATACTTTTATTATGGAAGCTTTTAGACTCCTCTCTATTGTATTCCTATACTAGCAAATTAGCTGATAAAGTTAACCAATTAATTAAAAAAATTCAGCAATGTAGGAATAGCTCATCAACGCTCACATCTATTTTACTAGCTGAAGTCAGCATTATCTAAAGTGGGCGAATAACACACATTAAAAAAACGAGCACCCTATAAAAGGAATGCTCGTTTTTCTATTCGACTACCGGTACCGCCTCTTTAGCATGTGCTTGTGATGGTACGCACGCTAGCGCAATGGCCGCAAATACGAGTAAACATCGCTAACTTAGTTATATGAAAAATTTCATCAATAATTAGAAAGAATGATTGCTGCCATACTCACGACAGCATAAAGCAGCCACCATTTCCACGATTTTCCGCCAAATACTTTCGTGTAATTTAAAAGAATAATTCCTAAAATAAGCACGAAAAACATCCGCAATGATTTGATGATATCAACTGCCTCTAAAAAATTCACGAGGACAATGCCTAGTACAATCACAATCATTGCACCGTACATTATATTTTTAAACGCATCACTATTCTCCAATTTACCAGTCATTATCGGTATAAAACAAAGTACAACTAACACAAGTGTGCTGTACGATAAAAAAGTAATCATGTATTGCTCCTTCTAAAATTACATTATAATATTTTCTAATAGTGAGATGTAGCAAAATGCCACGACGCATTTCTTTCCTATTCTTCCTCTTCCACATATTCTAAAATATCCCCTGGCTGGCAATCAAGCGCCTTGCAAATGGCGTTTAGCGTTGAAAAACGAACCGCCTTTACTTTACCTGTTTTTAAATTAGATAAATTAACAACGGATATGTCTACAAGCTCCGCCAATTTACTAAGCTGCATTTTGCGATCTGCCAGCATACGGTCTAACCGAATAATAATCATACGTTCACTTCCTATACTGTTGCATCATACTGCTACTAAAACATATACAAAAGTATACATCTAGCTTTTTCCTGCTTCTCAGAATGCGTTCTCGGCACGTACTCCCTACTAACGTTTGTATCACTCTCCACAGGCTTCAATTCCGATGTAGCCCACCGTACTTTATTCATTTAAACGGACACTAACAACGCATATTCTGTCGCTTGTTTTAAATTGATAGAAGCGTTTAAATCTCGGTCTAGCACTGCATGACAGTTTACACATTCATAAACCCTATCTTTCAGTGTTAAATCTACTTTTTTATGCCCACAACAGCTACATAACTTAGAACTAGGATAAAAACGATGCACAAGGCGTAATTCAATTCCATACGCTTCACATTTCATCTGTAATTTTGTTCTAAAATGGAAGAATCCTTGTTTTGCAATCGCTTTTGATAAGTGTCTGTTTTTCATCATACCTCGAACATTTAACTCTTCTAATGTAATGAATGCTGGTTTGGTTTTTACCAATACACTCACAATGTTCTTATGATAATTTTCTCGAATATTTGCTAGACGCTGATGTAACTTTTGTACTCGACAGATTTGTTTTTGTCGATTGTTAAAGTAGCAGTTTTCACCTGCCTTTTTAAATTTATTTTGTTCATAACTTCTGCTCAATTTCCGTTGAGCTTGTTTTAGCCGTTTCTCAAGTTTTCTTACTTTATCTGTTTTATTGATATTTTCATAAACCTTACCGTTGCTCATAATGGCAAAATCTTTGATTCCTAAATCAATACCGATACCTTCTGATTCAGGTGTTTGCTTATCACATTCAGGAACTTCACATAAGACCGAGATATAGAATCTGTCTGCTTTTTGTGACACTGTACCGCTTTTGATAATTGCGCCTTGAGGCAAATAAGCAAACTCCTTGAGCGTTACCCACCCAATCGTAGGGATTTTGATTTGATGACGTTTTAGTGCAAAATCAGTCTTATTATTTTTGGGGAAATACGATTTCACATCTTGTCTAGCTTTCTTCTTGAAGCGAGGGTGTTTACTTAATCCTTTGAAAAAATTTTTATAAGCACGTTCAGCGTTCATAATCGCTTGCTTAACCGCCTTGCTTGATACCGTTTTAATCCATAAGTCTTGTTGGTTTTGTTTCGTATGAACGTTATTTAACCATTTCGAGAAGTCATAACCACTCATGAATTTTCTACCTTCTTCGTAATTGACACGATTCGTCGCAATGTACATGTTATAGACATAGCGACAAACACCAAAGGTTCTGATGAGTTTTTCACGTTGTTCTTTAGTTGGTTTGATTTCTAATTTGTATGCACGTTTCACAACTCATCATCCTTTTGTATTTTTTGTTTGTACTTGCGTAAGCCATAAACACCTATTGATGCTTTTATCCACATTTGTTAATGTTTTTGTTTACTGTTCAATCGCTCCTGTTGTAAGAATGCCGTTTAATTAAACAACTCTTTAAAAGTCTATACCCTGTTTTTTTAATGAACCAACATCTTTTTAATGATTATAATTAAATAAATAATGCATTAAGTTAAAATTAAGTGTTTTTATGATCAAAACATACTCTCATTTTAATTATCATATCAGCAGTCAATTTATCAGAAATGGCAGAAGAACTTCAAGCCTTTCTTGTAAAATCCCACGTCTAATGAGAAAAGCAGGAAGCACATTTTGAAGTGACCCCTAATTGTTAGACACGGTTATTTTGTTTAAGCAGCTTGTATAAAATGAGTTCGGTATTGTACCGGGCTCATTTTTAATTTTGCCTTAATT
>NZ_JBHUOR010000070.1:0-2627 GCF_042686175.1 Kurthia populi
CACTTTCATTGATCAACAATCGACCAAGAAAGTGCCTCAACTGGAATACCACACAGGATGCATTTGAATGTGAAGTGGTGCAGTTAATTTGACAATCTATCTTATAAAAAAGGAGGCAAAAACATGTTTGTACAAATGCGTCGTACCGTTGTAAAAGAAGGATTTAAAGATAAGGTTTTAGAGCGTTTCCAACCAAAAGAAGGAAAGCCATCACTACTTGAAAAACGCGAGGGCTTTATTGGCCGCGAGATTTTAGTGAAAAAAACACGCCGCGGGGAAGAAGAAGTTATCGTACTTATTCGCTGGGAATCGGAAGAAGCTTGGAAGGCATGGGAAAAGAGTCCAGAGCATATTGCTGGTCATAAAAAACAGATTGCGGAACATGGTGGCAAACCGCCACAACCAGACTATATTATTTCGCGTGATGGCGGCGGCTATTACGTATTATAATGAAAAAGAGTTGTCTCTTGGCAGCTCTTTTTTTGTTGAAATGGGTATAAGAAAATGAGGAGTGATAATATGTTTAAAGATTTTAATTTTAAGCTCATTGTTATTGATGCATTACTTGATAAGGAACCAGTTTTCGAGCAGGAATTAGAAGCATTGAAAGAGCAATTTACAACACAATATGAATGGTACGAGGATATGAAGCCGATTCCACAAATTATGACATACTTACAAAACCTAGAGCTTTCGAAAAAGGATTTATTAAAGGTTGATTATCTATGTTTTGATGGTGGCAATGAAATCTATCATATTCTTCAGCCGGACTGGGACGGTGAGGATGAGTTCTTTGATGTAACGTCTGTTGAAGGCTTTGAACATTTGCCGAACCTTATGACAGTAGACTATATTTCGATGGCAGAGCCTGAGGTGTTAGGACCTTTACGCGAAGCGGGAATTACAGTGGAATAGAAGAACGGATATTTGTTAGAAGGAGGCTTTTATAATGGAGCAATTTGAAGAATTTATTCAAGAGATTGAGCCGGCAGAGCATCGGGCTCGCATGGTAGAAGTGCTTCAGTGGATTCATGAAATGTATCCACAGCTAAAGCCTGAGTTTAAATGGAATCAGCCAATGTTTACAGATCATGGCACGTTTATTATTGGCTTCAGTGTATCGAAGGCGCATATTTCCGTAGCACCAGAGGGCTATATTGATGAGAGGTTTTCAGCACGTATTAAGGACCTAGGCTATACGCATGGGAAGAAATTAATTCGTATCCCATTTGCAAAGCCCGTTCAGTATGAGTTGTTGCAGGAAATTATCGATTTTAATATGAAGGATAAGGCAGATTGTACAACGTTTTGGCGTCCGTAAAGCATAATAAAAGCAGGAATCGTGTTTAAAGCGATTCCTGCTTTTATTATGCCAATGTAAGCGGTAAGAAAGCATAGTCTCCGTCACGGATAATTGCCTCGCGTTTGACGGCGATTTCTTTACTGAAAATAGGGCCTGCTAAAACCGTTGTATGGAATTCGCCGCTCTCGCCGCAAGGGTCAATCCCTCGCTTAATCAACTCATCGACATAGCAATGTGTCAGCTCGCGTCCGAGGTCCTCCTCATGCATACCGAGTGATAAATTGACCGTTACTAAAATGGTTTTAAAGCCAGCATCAATAAATTCACGTACAACTTCGACATGATCCATTTCCCATAGCGGCATACTTAGTTTGAGACCAACTTGCTTTGTGACACGGTCATGCCAACAACCATGCTCAGGGACATCTAAATCACCCGTTACGAGGACATTTGCGCCGTCCTCCTTTGCTTGTGACAGAATTGTGATGAAAGCTTGCTCATAGCCTTCCCAGCTCGTCGCAATAGTATAAACAGGCAACTGAAGCGCCTCTGCCTGTGCATGGATTAATGCAGGTGGCATGCCATGGCTACGTGAGCGCTTGCCTTCCTCTTCAAGCATGATAATTAGTCCCGTAGCAGTTCCTTGTTGCATCGCTTTATAAAGCGCGAGTGTACTATCTTTTCCGCCGCTATAAGAGGCGATAAAGGGTTGCTTTTGTGCGTTTGTTTTCCAGTTTTTCATTTTTTATATTCTCCTTTACGATATATATTTATTGTAAAACGATAAATCACATGCTATTATCAACATGAAAATAAAAAGTGAGGTGTTTTTATGAAGAGCGCATCGACGTTGTTTTTAAAGACGGCTGTTTTTGTCTTAAGTTTACCAATGGTTTTATTCTGTCTATTCCTTATACCGGAAGTAGGTCGTGCAACCGCTGATTTACTGCCAGCTTTTGGGGCAAGTAAATATGTGGTTTGGGCACTACTTTACGCATCCGTTATCATTTATTTTATCATTTCTTCGCAGAATACCCCTCCCTCAAGGAACGTAGTGAGGAGGGAGGGGATGAATGCGAACCCAATTATGCTGCCAGTACTAATTTGTTGAAAAGAACATCTGTTCCTATTATACTATTCGAAAAAGGAGGTGTCTGTCATGCCACATAAAGCGTATAAATTCCGTATCTACCCAACTAAAGACCAACAAGCGTTCATACATCAAACCCATGGGCATTGTCGTTTTGTTTACAACCATTTTCTTGAGTTATGGAATACTTCTTATGAAGAAGAAGGAAAAGGGTTGAATCGTTCCATTATGTCC
>NZ_JBHUOR010000071.1:0-2665 GCF_042686175.1 Kurthia populi
CTTCCTCGCACGTTGTCATCTTGGATTTGACCAGGCACGTGCCGAATTAGAAGCGATGTTTGATCGCTAAATGTGACGATCTACCAAGTTTGGGTTGAGTCATTTACACAAAATTATTGACGGTGCCAAAAAGACTACTCAATGGCAGCAGTTTATGTTGTTTAATTGATTGTAAAGATATAAAAACATTATTCTATTTTTACATATATAGATAAATGTATGAATGTCTTTTTATAGGTTAATTCAAATAAATGCAGTTATGTTAATGATTATAGAAATTTTATAAGTTATCTTTTCTCCCATAATATTCTTTAATATCTGTATGGACGATGCCTTTCTGCTAATACTTTTAATAAGGGAGATCATGCGTGATTGCATTTACCTTATAAAAATATAGAGTTCTAACGTGTTTTGTTCTGTAAAACTCGATATTCAGTCAAAAAATCTCACATATTTAAACAGAAACTTCAAACGACACTTAGAAACATTGATTTAACAATGTTTCTAAGTGTAGCAATCTAACATCTATCTAACATAAATCTAATATTCGGAGTAAAAAAGGATGAAATCTCACGCAATGAACGCTACAATGAGAAAGTAGAAAGTCAATAAATACAAGGGTTACGACCCAATATGAAAGAGGCTAGAATTATGAATGCTTATGATGAATATATGCGCGGTATTGTACAACCAATGCGCGAAGAACTAGTGAATGCAGGATTTACACAATTAATGAATGCAGGCGATGTAGCAGAACATATGCAGGAATCAAAAGGGACTTCTGTCATTGTGATTAATTCAGTATGTGGCTGTGCAGCAGGTCTTGCTCGTCCAGCAGTTATTGAAGCGGTACAAACTGTAGAAAAGAAACCACAACATTTAGTGACAGTTTTTGCAGGACAAGATAAAGAAGCAACAGCACAAATGCGTTCATTCTTTGAAGAAGTACCCCCTTCATCACCATCGATTGCTTTCTGGAAAGATGGGAATCTTGCATACTTTATTCCACGCGAACAAATTGAAGGACAAATGATGGAATCTGTACGTGACCATGTAATGGACGTATTAGAGAAAATCGTTGAATAATTAGTGAAAACAGTTGTAACAACTGGCGGGCGCCCTGACGATCTTTCTCGTCAGCGCGCTCTTTTTGCATCATCTACATTGGCAATTCCATTTGTAGATCGTCGTAAGCGCTCGATGCAAAAAATAATGGAGCAAGAACAAGCGAATATTTTAGTTGCAGGGAAAATGCGCTATGAATATTATGCTTTTGGTCAAAAAGAGCCTTTTTTCTTTCATCCATCATCGGCTGCATTCCGTGCAAAACGTCTCGCGCGTGGAGAAAAAGATACGTTTTTAGAAGCGGTACAGTTAGAAAAAGGCGATACGTTATTAGATTGTACATTAGGCATGGCAACAGATAGTATGTTGGCGAGTATCCAAGTGGGGGAACAAGGCCGTATTATTGGCTGTGAAGGAAATCCGGTGATTGCATTTATGATGCAACAAGGGTTACAGGAGTATAATTATGTAGAGGAAAAGCTATTAGAATTAGCAAGCATGCGGCAAATTGAAGTCATATCTTCTATAGCTGTAGATTATTTACGTCAATTGCCATCTAACACAATGGATGTCGTATATTTAGATCCTATGTTTGAAAAAACCATTGAAGAATCAAAAAATTTCACACCTCTGCGTGAAGCGGGTATTCATATTTCATTAGATGATGAATGGATGTATGAGGCGCTACGTGTAGCCAAGAAACGCGTTGTATTAAAAGCGCATTTTCGTTCACCATTATTTGAAAAATATCATTTTAAGCAGTTGAAGAGACCTAATACAAAATTTCATTATGGTATCTTTGAAAAATAATTTATTTTTAAGTGAACAACGTTTTAAAAAATTATTTTTAGTGAATAAAAAAGTAGTAGCTCAAAATAGCTATTACTTTTTTTATTTTATGTGAAACTTTCTAGTTGAATAAAACGTAAGATAATTAAGACTCTTTTCAAAGCAGGTGAATTAAGTATGAAAAAATGGTTTCAAAAAGCCATGGTCTCGGCTGTAGCAGTCGTTACACTGGGCTTAATTACACCATCGCACGCATTCTGGGAAAATGTATTTGATGGAAATTCGCAACACAAAACATTAATAGAACATCAAAATGAAACGACTACGACACTCGTTGCTTATGCAGATGAGCAGCCAATAGTGGAACAAATATATGAACCAATTGATTTTATGAAAGAGGCAAAAGAGCAAGCCTATACAAAATTTGGTGCAAAGGTTGGTCCTAAAATTCAACAGGATTTTGATGAATTAATTTTTCCGAAAATGCAAGAAGCAATTGATTTCACAGTCGCGCGCGTTGGTGAGCAAGAACTATCAAACTTAGCTATTACTGAAAATCCAAGTGGTAATTATTCTGAGAAAATTTTCAATATTTACAATCGTGAGACACGTGAGGATATGATTCGATTCCATGTAAGAACAGAAAATAGACCATTTGAAGGGTTTTACTACAATTTTCACTACCATACATACGAGGATAATTTTGTATCGCATTATGAGTTAGGAGAAATTTATTGGAGTAAAAATACACCGCCAAAATGGTTATCATAATAAAAAAGAGGCTGGGACAAAACCCTAGCTAAAGAAAGGA
>NZ_JBHUOR010000072.1:0-2858 GCF_042686175.1 Kurthia populi
ACTGAAATGCTTAATTGGCTTGCTGAACAAAAGAAAGTATTTACCGATTGGCGAGATAACGAGGTGCAGTTATTTACCGACTGGCGTTCGGTGCAACAGACGGAATTTGAAGCGTGGCGTAGCGGCGAAGAAACTGCATTTACACGATGGTTTAACGAAGTGAAAGACACGTTATCAGAAGATGCGGCCGGTAATTTATTTTTACGTATCACCAGTGAGTTGCCAATGCGATTCGTTAAAAATGGTGTTAATTACCGTTATGGCTTTTCTGTTACCGACGATTTTAACGGTTTAATTTTTAAATACGAGGAGGATGTATAATGCCAGAAATCCAATTGCCGACTGCGGCAAAACAAGATGAAATTTTAAATAAAATAAGAAATGTAAATAAAGAGATAAAAGGCCCGTTTATAACTAAAAAAAATTCAGAAAACTTTACTTCAGAATTCCGTGAATTATTGAAAATTGAAGGTAGCGGAGAGTTGTTAGAAGTTTTTTTAATAACAAGAAATAACACAGATGTGGGAGTGAGAATCACTGTAGATGATGAAGTGGTTTTTGATTTTGAAGATGTACCGAAAGGAGTTAGTTCAGGTATAGTCATAGCGACAGAAAGGAACTTCTCTAGCTCAACATCATCAACTTATCCTTTTTATTCCCGATTAATGTGTTCACAACTACCAGTAACACAACTAACAAGATGCTTAATTTTAAAGGAAGCCATCACATTTAAAAGAAGTTTAAAATTGGAATCTTATCAAACTAGCAGTAGTGGTTGGATAATTTATCAATTAACTTAAAGGAGTGGCGGAATGGAAATCTTAAATCAATACATTAATGAAGAAGGTAAACGTGTCACTCAATATAGTCGTGATGGCGTAAATGTGACACATACGGTTGTGGACGACGTACCGCAAGAAGTAACAGAACCCATCGAAGAAGTACCACCAACAATCGAAGAAAAAATCTTATACGAAACACAATATCAAACAATGCTCATCGAAACATCGATGAGTTTTTAATTTGGAAAAAACAAACCAATTGGAGGAAACTTAAATGACAGCATATACATTATCTAAAAAATTCGTAATGGCAAAAACGTACACAAAGGTAGACATCACAAAGCGTGTAAATACGTTCTACATGTTCAATCAATTCGAACAAGCTGAATACGAAGAATTAATGAACCTAATCGAAACAACTTACGCATAATCATCAACCCTCTAGCTTTCGCTAGGGGGATTTTTTTATATAAGGAGGGGCGACATGATACCATTGCGCGTCATTGACACAGACTTCAAATTTTACGGTGAAGTAGCAAAATACGAATCCCTACAAATCACAAATAAATTATACGGCATTGGTGAAATCGAATTACACATTAATCGACATATGCACAACGCAGATTTACTACAACAAGACCGCATCGTTTTTATCGAAAATGATTACGATACGCCATTCCAAATATTGCATCGTGAAATTGCGCTTGATGAAAATGGTAAAGCAACAGAGAACTGGTTGATTAAAGCGATTCCTTTAAAAGCGTGGCTTGCAGACCGTATTTGTATACCGCCAGACGGGAAAACGAATGATGATATTACTGCAGACGTTGAAACGGTCATGAAAACATTTGTTGAACATAATGCATTGAAACCGACTAATCCTAAGCGTACTATTTCACGATTAGTAATCGCACCAAATAGAAAACGAGGGCCTACTATCACACGTGGACCACGTTTTGATACGCTATCAGAGGAACTTGAAACAATTGGTACACTAACGGGTATCGGTTGGAACATCAGTATAGATATTACAAATAAACGTTTTGTATTCGATGTAATTGAAGGTGCAGACCGTACAGCTGCACAACGACAACGTCCTCCAGTTGTATTTAGTCCTGAATTTAAAACACTTCAAACACTCGAATATACTGAAAGTAAATTGGACCAAAAAACGACTGCTATTGTTGCTGGCCAAGGTGAAGGGGTAGAACGTAAAGTCATTACATTAAATGATGATTTAACCGGTTTAGCGCGTAAAGAATTGTATGTTGATGCGCGTGATATTGCAGACACTACCCAACAAGAAACAACGTTGACTGAAACTGACGAAGAAGGCAATGTTACAGAATCTACTACAACTATCGAAGTTCCTCGCCCAGAACAGGAAATTATTGCAGATCTAACGAATCGCGGTAATGAAAAACTTTCTGAATATGAGCAAACGTTATTTTTCAGCGGTCAAATCAATACAGGACGCTTCAAATATGGCGAAGATTGGTTTTTGGGTGATATAACGACACTGCAGCATAAAGACTGGGGTGTGACGTTAGATGCACGAATTACCGAAGTGAAAGAGATTCATGAGGTTGGCCATTCGAAACAAATTGAGGTTGTATTTGATAAAGACATTCCGACGTTTATCGATAAATTAAAACGTACAATCAAAGATGCAACAGGCACAGGTGGCGTAACGAGTGGTGTATCAAGAGCATATGTAGATGAAAAAGTAAGTTCGATTACATCAGTCGATTACAACTGGAATGGTACGCAATTAGGGGTTAAAGCGAATAATGAAACGCAATATAAATATGTGAATCTACAAGGCCCACAAGGACTAAAAGGTGAGCGTGGCGAAACCGGCCCAGTTGGACCACAAGGTATGCAAGGACCACAAGGGTTAAAGGGTGACATTGGACCACAAGGTATACAAGGAATACGTGGAGAAAAAGGCGATAAAGGAGATATTGGCTTAACTGGTCCTGCAGGTGCAAAGGGTGATAAAGGTGATCCATTTGTTTATTCAGATTTTACCGTGGAACAGTTAGCTTCGTTAAAAGGACCGAAAGGCGATGCTGG
>NZ_JBHUOR010000073.1:0-2901 GCF_042686175.1 Kurthia populi
TATGTACATACTATTCACCTCAAGTTCTAGTATGTTACATTTAATGGTAAATTTGTACATCTTTAAGTGATTTTATATGTACACGTTTAAATTAGCATTTATAATTACAAATCAAAAGGCATGTAGCTGCTAACAAACGAGGATAAAATATACTGCTCCACACTCAAGAGTATAATAGAGTAGTTTTTACAAGTATTTTTCAGAATGATACGAAAAGATGTGCTAGTTAATAAATAAAGACATGGCTACATGGCATTTTAAAAACGATGTTCAGATTTAATACATCAATTTAATGGGATTAACAGTAAGATTTAAACAGTAAAGGAATGATCAAAAGTGTATGCAGGTGAATTTGATAAATATGGTATTGCCATTTTTCTCTATTCAAAAAACGAATTTTAAGAGGACAGATAGAAGGAATATAGATATCTTTATTGAGGTAGCAATGGATTCAAGATATAGGTAGTTATTCTAATGAAAAGAAATCATTAGTTTGTTACCAGTGAAAGAATTCGATAATAGATTGATTTATAAATGTAAAGCCGCTGAAACCATACTTATAAATGAAAAGAATATTTGTTATGAAGAAGGAGAAGCTACCTACGGATCCTTATTATAATTAAGTAAGTATAGCTTCACTTCAAATACAATAGTAAAGGTTTAAGTGAATGCATGTTTCTATCTGTAAATCCTAAGGTAGCAAGTCTACAGATAAGGTTTTTGGGAAACTACTAATAAATTTTAATAACCAATTATAAATTTTTTTAATAGTTTAAGCTTTAAGACCGATAAATTGTTTAGTGCAAAATAAAAAGGGTTCTTACGCACTTTTGGTGTTAGATTGAATACGATATTATCTGGGTATAGGAAGCAAAAAGGATTGATAGTTATGTTTATACCTTGGAAAAATCCTGATCCATTTCTTCGACTCTTGTCTATTAAACAAGAGTCAAATGGTTATCATTTATTTTTGGCGAGCGTAAATGAGATAGCAACTTGCCCAACTTGTCTGTGCCAAACTACTAAAAAACACAGCACATATACAAGACGTTTGCAAGACCTTCCATCTACAGGGTTAATTGTTACTCTTCATTTGAAGGCAGCAAAATGGCATTGTAAAAATTCAAAATGTTCACAGCTTATTTTTGCAGAACGTTTTTCATGGCTTGCACCCTATGCAAGAAAAACCATTCGCGCCACAAATTTATTAAGGCACTTTGCTTTTTCTACGAGTTGTTTAGTAGCAGCAAAATTAGCGAAAGTCGCAGGCTTTTCTGTCAGTCATGATACATTACTCCGCATTATCTACCAAACAAATGTCACACCACGAGCAATTTCAAATGTTATAGGAATTGATGAATTTGCATGGCGTAAGGGACACACTTATGGAACTATTATTTGTGATTTTATAACAAGGAGAATTATTGCGGTCTTACAAGACCGCCAACAAGAAACTATCACAACTTGGTTGAAAAAATATCCTCATATTCAAATTGTTAGTCGAGATGGTTTGACTGCTTTTAAAGAAGCGATTAAGACAGCAAATCCAAATATCATACAAGTATCAGATCGCTGGCATTTTATTAAAAACTGCAAAAAGCGCTTAGATAATCTTCTTTTATCAACGATTCCTTCTTCATTAGAAAGGAAAAACATTTCTGGAGAAAAATCAACATTACCTCTTGCTAGCTATCAAGTACGTGCAATAGAAAGGAAAGAAAGTAAAAAACAATTAATTGCCAAAGTACAAAATGCTTATCAAGATAATCGCTCTATGCGGCAATTGGCTAAACAATTTCAATTAGATCCAAGAACAATAAAAAAATATTTAACTGCTGGTGATGATTGGTTAAGCACAACTAGAGGTAAAAAGGCGCACCCATTTCAAAAACGTATTATTCAATTAGAAGAAATGCGAATGACAGTTAAGAGAATTCATACACTTCTCATAAAAGAAGGATTTTTAGGCACCTATGGTGCTACTCGGATGGCAGTAGAAGCGATTCGAAAAGCAAGGCGTCTACAATTTTCTCAAGAGAAATCAGATTTAATAACACGTCCACAAATTAGTTTGCTCCTTTGGAAGTGGCCACAACAACTTACGTTTGAACAATCGCAATGGCTACATTATTTGTTTGAACATTATCCCATTTTCAAAAAACTTTATGATATTGTTCAAACTTTTCGAAAAGCAGTAGAAATCCGCGATTATTCACGGTTTTTAAATTGGCTATCACAACAACTAGCAGACCGAACACAGCCGTTTTATCCCTATGCTTTACGTTTACGACAAGACTTGAACGCTATAAAAAATGCATTTGAATATCCCTATACAAATGGCTTTGTTGAGGGACATGTGAATCGATTAAAAACAGAAAAGCGTCGATTATATGGACGTGCAAGTGTTGTATTATTAGAAAAAAGAGTACTATTTCGTCATTGATATTTTTATAAAATAACGATAATTCATTTTATACATATACTTGTTTGTCTAACACCAAAAGTGCGTAAGAACCAATTTTATCCTGCATAATACATATAGTTATAAATATAAAATATCCATTTAAAAGAAAAATATCAGTATAATATATATAGTATATAAAGTTTTATAAAAAACGTTTAAAATATCAATAAAAAATACTAAAAAACTATTGCATTATTATATGTACGGTGTATAATATAACTTGTCGTTAAGAAATGACACATAACTTAATCAAAAATAATAATTTTAAAAAAGTTGTTGACAACTTAAAATTAAAATGTTATTATTATTAAGTCGTCAAGAGAGATAACGACAACGAAATGAACCTTGAAAACTGAACAAGCAAGATGTAATCACAATAAATTCGGTTCAATTGAATCGAAAAAATGTTATCAAGCAAGATAACGCTAGCAAAGCAA
>NZ_JBHUOR010000074.1:0-2918 GCF_042686175.1 Kurthia populi
TTTATTCTATACAAAAACAAAAAAATTACAGATAAAAAGGACTTCGGCATCTTCATTTGCCGAAGTCCTTTCTTTAGCTAGGGTTTTGTCCCAGCCTCTTCTTTTGTTATGTTTTAATATTTAATTGTAACGCCGAGTGGAGGGAGTAAACTTGCAGCTTGGTCAAAGCGAATCGTTAAGCCCTTTAAAGCATTTGCATCAATTTGGATTGTATCGAACTCACAAGTGGATAAGTCGATTCCTTTAAACGATGTTTCAGTAAAATCACTATCATGTAATTCACAGTAGTCGAAAAGTACATCATTTAGTGTCACATATCGGAAGAGGGTCTCTTTTAATTCGCATTTTTTAAACTGACATTCTTTAAATTGACTTTCAGAGAATTGGCCATAGTTAATAACAGAGTCAAAAAATCCAACATGCTTCATGGTTGTTTGTAGAAATTCCGTACCAAGTAATTTCCCTTGATAAAATTCCGTGCGATATAAAATAGCATCGTGGAATAAAACATTGGATAAATCACACTTTTTAAATACGACATCTAGTAATTCAAAATTAGAAAAATCACACTCTTGAAAGCGACAATTCTCGAAACAAACATCATGCAGTTGATTTGTAGAATCATCCCACATGATGACACATTCAACAAAGTGAGTAGGCTGTGTGATGTCACTTAGCCATACACGTTTTTCAGAAATGAGCTGTTGATATCTTTCAGCGGGTGCAATATAAGGCATTTTAGTATCCTCCTCGTAAGTGGTTTTCTTCAGTTAACACTTTTTTTATGTAAAATTGCAAGGAATAATCCTTTTAAGTGCTTTGATCTGAAAAACTCAATTGATTCACGAACTATAGTGTTTAAAATATAATAAATGTTCGTAAAATAGCTTGAAAGGTGATGGGAGTCGTGTTATATTATCACTGTAATTAAATAACGTCGTCGTATAAAATCGAGAATAAGGCTCGAAAGTTTCTACCAAATCACCGTAAATGATTTGACTACGATTGAAGAAACAATGTGTTTCTTCTCTCTGCAGTAGCAGAAATCGTTGAGGTATATGACAAAATCGTCGTATACCTCTTTCTTTTTTTCAAAAGACGACATCGGAGGAATTAAGTATCATGAAAAAGTATTTCCTATTTGATGAGCTCGGTACTACTTATAGCCGAGAAATCATTGGGGGTGTCACAACATTCCTAGCAATGGCCTACATTTTAGCGGTAAACCCTCTAATTTTAGCAGATGCAGGAATGGATAAAGGCGCTGTATTCGTAGCAACTGCTCTTGCAGCTATCGTTGGTTCATTAATTATGGGTGTTATCGCAAAATTCCCAATCGCACTCGCACCAGGTATGGGATTAAATGCATTCTTTGCTTATACCGTTGTATTAACATATGGTATTCCATGGCAAACTGGTTTAACAGGTGTATTCTTCTCAGGTGTTATTTTTATTCTTTTATCATTAACAGGTATTCGTGAAACAATTATTAATGCTATTCCACAGCAATTAAAATATGCGGTATCAGCAGGTATCGGTTTATTCATTACGTTTGTTGGTTTAAAAGGCGCAGGAATTATCGTTGCAAGTGAATCAACTTTTATTACATTAGGCGACCTTTCACAAGGCAGTGTTCTATTAGCAATCTTCGGAATTTTCTTAGCGGTCATTTTCTTAACGAAAAAAGTTAGTGGCGGAATTTTCTTCACAATCGTCATTACAGCAATTGTTGGTATGGTTACGGGTGTAGTTAAAACACCAGAATCAATCGTTTCAGCAGTACCAAGCGTATCATCTACATTTGGTGTTGCACTTGATCCAATCATTCATGATTTCGGCTCATTATTAAATACACAATTCTTAATTGTCGTATTAACATTCTTATTCGTTGATTTCTTTGATACAGCAGGTACATTAATGGCTGTAGCCGATAAAGCTGGTTTAATTCGTAAAGATGGTACAATGCCTCGCGCAGGTCGTGCATTAATGGCTGATGCACTTGGTACAACAATTGGTTCACTTTTCGGTACATCAACAACAACAGCTTATGTTGAATCAACTTCAGGTGTAGCAGCTGGTGCTCGTTCAGGTTTCTCATCTGTTATCGTTGCCATTTTATTCGCTTTATCGCTATTCTTCTTCCCGTTACTAGATGTTTTAACTGGAGCAGTAACAGCACCAGCATTAGTAATGGTTGGAGTACTAATGGTATCGTCATTACGCTTAATTGAATGGAATGACTTTGAAATCGCTGTTCCAGCATTCTTAACCGTATTTATGATGCCGATGGGCTACAGTATCGCAACGGGTATCGCGGTCGGTTTTATCTTCTATCCAATTACGATGATCTTAGCTGGTCGTCGTAAAGAAGTACATCCATTAATGTATGTTATGTTCTTTGTCTTCTTAGCGTACTTTATCTGGGTTCGATAATATATAGAAGAAACAATACGTGAATTATTATAAAAGTAGGAGGCGTTGTACAATGCCTCCTACTTTTTTTATAGAAAAATCGCTGAAATAGCTGATGTTTTAAATTTATTAATTATAGAAGAAAAAAAGTTGAAATAGATAATGAAGTTTGTGATGTAGTGAACAAATCATTATATTAGATAGAGAAGTAATAATCTGGACGAAACATTGTTGACAGTCTATAAAACGAGATGTATAGTTATAAACGTTGATTGGCAAACAACATTATAAAAAATGTTTGACAAGCCTTGAAACAATTGTTATTATATAAAAGTTGTGAAAACAACAAAACATCATAAAAAAACTTTTTTAAAAAAGTTGTTGACTTCCTAGAAGTTATGATGATATAATAAGTAAGTCGTTAAGATAACGGCAAACGAAATGAACCTTGAAAACTGAACAAGCAAGATGTAATCACAATAAATTCGGTTCAATTGAATCGAAAA
>NZ_JBHUOR010000075.1:0-3328 GCF_042686175.1 Kurthia populi
ATATCAATTAATACAAAATTAAGTTAGATATGCGTGTTGGAAAATATTTTTTTGACACTCAAAAATGGCGTGAGCCATTGATATATCAACATTTATAGAGGGAGGAATTAGATGAAAATTTTTAGAAGTAGTGAATCATATGATAAAGTAGGGCAACGTATTGAGTTTCGTTCACTGTGGCCAGGGATTGCTGAGGGGGATAAAGAGCAAGAAGATTATGCTTTTGGCCCATTACAATCTTTTGATCATGCCATTATTCGAAAAGGAACATTAATTAAAATGCATGAGCATAAAAATGATGAGATTATTAGCTATCTTGTAAAGGGTGAATTTGTCCATGAAGATTCGCATGGCTCATATGAAACAATTCGTGAAAATCGCTATATGTTAATGAGTGCAGGAGAAAGCTTCTTTCATCAAGAAGGTACGCCGCATATGGACGCGGAAATGCTACAAATTTTTGTGCGTCCTCGTGAAGTTGATTTGCCACCGGAAGTTCATTTTGCACAATATGAGCCACAACAAGGCTTTCGTTTAATTGCAGCTCCTAGCGATGCCCTATTATTGATTCGCCAAAATGTCCATATTTATGATCTTCATGGCAAGGCTGGTGAAAGCTATGCGATTCCAGCATATGAAGATTATGCAACGTGTATTTATGTGTTTGATGGAGCAATCCGAGTAAATGCAGAAATATTAATGAAACGTGATGGTGCTACCGGAAATGATTTAACAGAATTGACGTTTACAGAAGATGGGCTAGTGCTGGCATTTTTAGTTGATTTAGAGGCACCAATGACGAAAGAAGGACCGTTTAGTGGACGTAATCGACCAACTGATAAAATTGTAAGTCGCATGTGGTCAGATGTGAAAAAGGATGTTGACTGATTATTCAAAATATGATAGAGTGAAGTAACTACATAAAGCATTAGGTGCTCTAGTAATAGAGAGAATAGGGAATAAAGTGCAAAACTTTAGCGGTCCCGCCACTGTAACAGCGAATGGTCGTAAAGGACGCCACTGATTTTTTCGGGAAGGCTTACGACTATCTTGACCTGAAGCCAGGAGACCTGCCTAACGCTGTATACGTACGTATAGACGATGGAAAAGTCTGTAGTTTATTTGTAATGCAAATAAACTACAGGCTTTTTGTTTTGTGTAGACAATGAGGAGGAAGAACAGATGTCATTATTACAACAAACAATTGAACAAATTACCGCAACAACAAAGGCGAATTACGATAAAGCGGAGAACTATATCGATTCGCTTGCAAAACCACCAAAAAGTTTAGGGAAGCTAGAGCGTATTGCGGCAAAACTAGCGGCAATCCACGATGGAGAATTCCCAACAATTCATAAAAAAGCAGTTGTTGTATGTGCAGGAGATCATGGAGTATGCGATGAGGGTGTTACAACCAATCCGCAATCTGTAACGGTTTTTCAAACATTAGGCTTTCCTAAAGGGACAACGGGTGTCTGTGCTCTTGCAAAGTCTGTAGGGGCAGAAGTTGTGGCGGTAGATGTTGGTGTGCTAGAAAATTTACCAGCAGATTCAGGTGTGATCTTGAAAAAAGTTAAATATGGTACAGATAATATGGCGAAGGGCCCTGCGATGAGTCGAGATGAAGCCATTCGTTCGATAGAAGTTGGAATTGAAGTAGCAACACAGCAAATTAAGAATGGGGTAAACTTGTTAGCAACTGGGGAAATGGGTATTGGTAACACGACACCAAGTGCAGCAATTTTATCCGTGCTAGAGGATTGTGACCCGCTTGAAGTAACAGGTTTTGGTGCAGGTGTTGGAGAAGGTGGTATCGCTTATAAAGCGGAAGTTATTCGCAAAGCAATTGCACTAAATCAACCTAATCGTGACGATATTATTGATGTGTTGGCCAAAGTAGGTGGTCTTGAAATTGGTGCAATGGCAGGAGTTACATTAGCTGCAGCGGCAAATCGAGTACCACTTGTCGTGGATGGCTATATTTCAACCGTAGCTGCATTAATCGCAGCGGAACTAAATCCACATGTACAAGACTATGTGTTAGCATCACATGCCTCTGAAGAACCGGGGGCTAAAATTGCAGCAGCGCGTCTCGATATTGAACCAATGTTACAAATGAATATGCGCTTAGGTGAAGGATCCGGTGCTGTTTTAGCATTCCCAATTATCGAAGCGGCATTATCGATGGCGACAACTATGGTTACATTAGAGCAAGCTGCATCAATTATTCAACCAAAGGTCTAGAGTTTGAGTGAAAAGTCTCGTTTTATACGAGGCTTTTTTTATTACCTTAATTCCTAATGTACGAACAAGTTATGGGTTTCTTTTTTCATTCTATTATTTTTAGAATTTTCTGACTTATTACATAATTGAGCTAATTTAACTAAGTTTTTGAACTCAAATTTTATTTTTTACGTTTCGTTATAAAAATAAGAGGAAAATATGACTATACGAGAAAAGCTTTTTTGTATTAAATGAAATTAAATAAACCTTTTTTTGTGATAGAAAGCTTATTTTTATGTTTTTTGATGAATTTAATAATAGAAAGGAGAAAGGCTGATGAGGAAACCGCTAGTAGAAAGATTTTTGATTGCGCTTGCAGCGACGTTTGTATTTGTGTCTCCAACGATGAATTCAATTGCTGTAACAGAAGGTACGACAACAGACAGTGGACAGTCTAAGGTTACAAATCAAGATTCTAGCGAGCAACCAAAAGTTTCAGAAGACAAAAAGAGCAACCTACAACACAAACACCCGATTCAAAGGGAACAACCAGTTCATCAGATGATGCTACACAGCAACCTGCAACACAAACACCACCTGCATCGAATGATTCGTCAACGAAAGATAATAGTCAAAAGGGTAATCCTGAGCAACCAAGAGCCCCAACAACAGGAAAAGAGGATAATAAAGGAAATAACGGAAAAGACAATCAAGGAACGAAGCCTCAGACAACAAAGTCAAATTTAGCCATTACGAAATATGACAAAGATACAGGGGCAACATTTGCATTAAAGCAAAATGGTCATAAAATTCTAAGCAAAACAACAGATGCGAATGGGATCGTAACATTTAGCGGGCTTGATACAACAGGCTCTTATACGGTAGAAGAAACAAACCCACCAGTAGGTTATCAGCCGGCAACTGGTGAGCAAAAGGTGACATTTGACGCGCAAATGAAGACAGGTGGAGGCAGTCATGAAGTTACGACATCACTTGTTTTTTATAAGACGAATTGTAATATTAAGTGCACCACTCAAAATAAATAAAAAAAGACCCATTCAATATGAGCCTGTATAATTAAAGTTCCTACACCAAAATCAACAGG
>NZ_JBHUOR010000076.1:0-3332 GCF_042686175.1 Kurthia populi
TCAATTGAGGTTGAAGTGCTGGATGGTGGTTTAAAAGCGGTTGTCACAGTCGGTGCAGAATGGGCCATTTATGTCGAGTATGGCACAGGTATCTATGCTACAAAGGGAAGCGGCAATAAAGATGGTTGGGTGTACTACAATGAGAAATGGGGCAAGTTCGTCTTTACTCGTGGTCAAGAAGCGCAGCCATTTTGGTTTCCATCGCTTAAAGAGGGCCAAAAATATTGGTCTAAAGCAGTTGCCACAATAGGAGGTTGATAAGATGGTTTCGTTTTTAGCATTGCATGCGGCTGTTTATCAACGCTTAATTAATGATGCAGCTGTAAAAGCATTAGTTTACAAAGATACAAAATTTAAAGGTGTGTATGATGCGTTACCTAACGATGCGCCATTTCCTTATATCGTGATTGGTGAACCAAACGAGTCAGATTTTGATATAAAGCTAAAAGAAACAGTGGAAACGTCACTTACGATTCACACTTGGAGTGATAAGACAGGCAAGACAGAATCATACAAACTACTACAAGCTGTTAGCGATGCGCTATCGGCTTTTTTAATTGTCACGAACTATGAAGTGGATTACGTCAAAAAGGTGCGCACAAGCGTATTTGATGATATTGACGGGGTACTGCGGCATGGCGTTCTAACACTTGAATACACATTAACGAAAATTTAGGAGGAATCATAAATGAATAAAGGTAAAGATACGATTTATTTAGTGCAACGTGCAAAAGAAGCATTAGCTGCAGCAGCATATTTAATTGCGAACCAAACAGAAGGTTCGTACTCGATTGAAACAGAAATCATTGACGAACAAACGAAGTTCGGCCGCTTAGTGGACTACGGTAATACATCAGAATCATTCGATTTATCAATGTATGGTCAAACAGGTGATCCTGGTCAAAAAGCAATTTTAGATGCCATCAAAAACAAAGAGCAGCTAAAAGTGTGGGAAGTAAATATTAATAAAAATGATGCTGGTAAGTACGATGCAAATTTTGCTTATACAATTGTCGAATCAGTGGAACGCTCAGGTTCAACAGATGGTTTTGAAGAACTTTCATCAACGCTACAAGTCATTGGCCAAACACAAGAGGGTGAGCTTGATACAGTTGATGTGCCAGACGAAGTGATCGAATTTGCGTTGTATGGGTTTGAAAAACCTGGTGAATTCACAGGGGAGTACGGTAAGGATCATAAAGGCACAGTAACACCTTAAAACATATTTCTAAATACCAGGAGGGCTCCGGCTCTCCTTTTTTATACTTAAAAAACACTAGGAGGTCATTTAATTATGGCATTAACTTTAACTATTCAAGATAAAAAATACACTGGTAAACCTTCGTTTGCGATGGCGCGATATGCGAATGAAAACTATGGTAAATATATCGAAAAGGCGAACAAATACGCACAGGGTATTGAAAACATCTTATCGGGCGTTATCGAGGGTTCAGTTGATTCAATCGTGCAATATTGGGATGCAGCACTTGCACACCTAAAAGAACGTCCATCAATTGCTGAAATCGAAACAGCATTAGAGGAACGCATTGAACAAGAGGGCGATACAGAGCCGCTTCTAAAAGAAATTTATCGTGAGTTATCGACAAGTGGTTTTTTCAAGAAAACGATCAAAGAGTTTTGGAAGAACATCGAAATGATGCAGGACTTTGGGGCGACGGACAAGGAGAAAGAGCAGAACAAGAAAGCCTACGACATGATGCAAAAACTCAAAGCGGAAATCGAGGAATAGATTTTGAACAGTTAGAAATTGATGCAATGCAGTATTTGAATATTGCAGATAATGACTTGTTATATGCGATGACACCCAACGAATATAATCGAAAGATTAAAGGTGTCATGCTACGAGATGTACAGACATATGAAAATATGACGATTCAAGCTATTTTTAATGCCCAGGCAACGAACGGAAAACGTATTACAGCCAAGAAGTTATTTGATGCAGAAAGAGCGCGTCAAAACATCTTGCATCCGAAAGAGCAAAAAGAAAAAGAGCGAGCAAGTCGTGATTACACGTATTTACAACGAGCACTTGCAGCAATGAACCGATCTAAAGAAGGGAGTGAGTAGATGGCAAACGTTGAACATTTTACTGCGATAGTTGGTGCAGAGGTCAAAGAGTTTAAGCGCAAAATGAAGGAAGTCGACAAGGCGATTCGTGATGCTGCAACTGGCGCAGATGTTGATATAACTGCAGATGTAAAGGACTTTATGCGTAATATCAAAGAAGTACGCACTGAAATGCGTAATCTTGCAAATAATGACGTAACGGTAGATGTGCAAGCAAGTGTTGCGGATGTATTAGCAGAATTAAATGCTGTTGAGGACCGTTTAAAAGAATTAGAACGCGAAGATGCGACAGTTGATGTACAAGCGAATGTACGTGACTTTTTACGTGATATGCAAACGATTGAAGCAAGGGTGCGGGATTTAAACCGCGAACAAGCGAAAGTTAATGTTACTGCCGACGTAGACCAGGCAATCATTGAAATGGCTCGTATTGAACGTAAAGCAGATAAGCTGCTAGAAAGTGATGTACACGTTGATGTTGAAGCAGATGTAGATGATGCGTTGACAGACTTTGAAACAGTCCAAAATCGTATTCGTACATTATCACAGCAAGAGCCGACGATTGAAGTACAAGCAGATATTCGTGATTGCATGCGCGACTTGCAAAGAGCCGAATTGCGCTTGGACCAATTAACGGAACGGAATCGGCAAATTGATATTGATGCAGACGTTACAGAAGCGTTAGGTCAATTACGATTAGTTGAAAATGTTGCAGAGCGCTTAGAAGGTGAAGCGCACGATGTTGAAATCCACGCAGATACTTCAGATGCTTTACGCCGCATGGCTGAACTTCGAGCAGAAATTATGAACATGGACCGCTCAAGACCGACAGTTGATGTACAAGCGGACATTTCACAGTTCATGATTCGCATGGCACAGCTACGAGCGACAATTGAAACATTACGTCGTACAAATGAAATTCGTATTGATGCAGAAACATCGAGTTTTAAATACAAATTAGCATTGCTACGTGCGCAAATTCAAGCGTTAACTCGTGCAGCAGTTATTAAAATTACCGCACGTATTGATGCGTTTCAAGCATCAATCGCTACACTCGCAAGTAATATTCGAGCATTTGGTGAGGTAGCTGGCTATGCGTTAAGAGGAGTATTTGTTAGTTTATTACCAATGGTTGCGCCAATTTTGGCTAACTTAGGTGCTTTAATCGGTAATCTAGGTGTCATGATTGGGGTTATTGCAGGTCAAACAATGGGCTTTGCATTTGCTCTAGGTACAGCCTTTGC
>NZ_JBHUOR010000077.1:0-3465 GCF_042686175.1 Kurthia populi
AAAAATGGCTGTTTACTACCTCTGTTCCAGTGTCTTCGTTTTTCTTCTCAAATGAAAAAATAAGAAAACAGAAAATTCTGTTAAAATTTATGCGACACTAGTGATGTTAATTGAATTTAACATATTCATTTTAATTTAACAAGAGGTGTGAAAATGAATGATTTAGCAATTTCGAAAAAGTAGAAGCACTTTGTAAGCAGTAAGATTTGTCTTTATCATTACAAGCATTTTAATGAAATAAAGGAAGCGGGAATTGCGTGCATGTAATTCCCGTTTTTTTAATAGTGTAGTTGAATGTGTTGACAGGATAAAATTTGCGTGCTATTATATCTTTAAATCAAGATATTAAAAATAAAGATATTGAATCAGGAGGAATAAAAATGAAAAACTTAAAAGGTATGCACCATGTAACAGCAATCACAAGTAATGCAGAAAAAAACTATGAATTCTTCACGTATACATTAGGCATGCGTCTTGTTAAAAAGACGGTAAACCAAGATGATATTCAAACATATCATTTATTCTTTGCAGATGATGAAGGGAATGCCGGAACAGATATGACATTCTTCGATTTCCCTGGAATTCCAAAAGGAACACATGGAACGAACGAAATTCACCGTACATCATTCCGTGTCCCTAGTGATGCAGCATTAGATTACTGGGTAAAACGTTTCGACCGCTTAGGTGTTAAACATACAGGAATTGAACAACAATTTGATGTGAAAATATTAGCATTTGAAGATTTTGATGAGCAGCAATATCAATTCGTTTCAGATGAAACAAATGAGGGACGTCCATCAGGGAAACCTTGGTCGAAAGGTCCAGTGCCAGATGAATTTGCGATTACAGGATTAGGTCCAGTTGTGATTCGTATTGCTGATATTGATTACTTCTCTGCTGTATTAGTGGATGCAATGGGATATAAAAAAATCGCACAAGAAGATAATCTTTACTTATTTGAAGTAGGTGAAGGGGGTAATGGTGCACGTGTCATCGTAGAATTTAACGATCAATTGCCACAAGGTATGCAAGGTTTCGGTACAGTTCACCATGCTGCATTCTGTGTTCGTGATAAAGAAGAACTTTTACAATGGCAACAACGCTTAGAAACAATCGGCTTCCGCACATCTGGTTATGTAGACCGTTTCTTCTTCGAATCATTATATGTACGCGTAGCAAACGGCGTATTATTTGAATTTGCTACAGAGGGTCCTGGGTTCCAAGGGGATGAGCCTTATGAAACATTAGGTGAAAAATTATCATTACCTCCATTCTTTGAAGACAAACGCGAAGAAATTGAAGCATTAGTACGCCCGATTGATACAGTACGCAGCACAAAAACATTTGAAAAAGAATATGAATAATAGTAAGTACTAAAATGGAGAAATCCCTCGTGGATTTCTCTTTTTTTTATAAGAAAATTAACTAATTAATTTATAAAATGATTAATTAGTCGTTTGTGAATGAAAAGAACGATAGTATTTGTATCGATATTTAACTAATTAAATTATTAATTAGTTAAATAATTAATTGGTTTATTAAAAATTCTGAATTTATGATATAATCTAGTTAATTATTTCATCTTCCCGCCAGTAGTAACTATCTAAATTTTAAAAATAATTTTGGCATTAGTTTTGTGTGTTTTTTTTTGAAAATGGGAGGGGATCAGATGTAGCTTCAAACTACCTTTTAAATTTTTTATAAAAGAAAGGGTAGGGAAGATGAAAAAATCGTTCCATTTTTTATGGGTAAGTCAATTATTCGCCAATTTAGGTGATGTTTTTTACATTGTCGGTCTCATTTCGATTTTGTATCAGTTCAATGAATCTACATTTACACTGGCATTATTACCAGTATTAAATATGTCCGGGCGTATGATGAGTAGCTCGGTTGCACCATTTTTCTTAAATCGATGGCGTTTAAAAAGAATCTTATTGGTGTCGCAATTTTTAAAAACGATATTACTCGCATGTCTTCTTTTTAGTGTGATGACAACCACAAATTTAGTCGTTGTATGTGCAATGATTTTTATCATTGCATTGCTTGATGGAGTAGCATTGCCTTCGAGTGAAGCGATGCTACCGAGACTTGTCACAAAGGCTCGTTTAATTCGCGCAAATAGTTTTTTATCAATGCTTAATGAATCCACAAGATTAGGTGGCTGGGCACTTGGTGGGCTAATTGTTGCGATGACAAATGGGTCGTGGATTATTATGCTGACATTAGCATTATATGTCCTATCAACATTGGCTATTTTTTGTATTAAAGATGCAACGGAATTTATACGAAAAGAAACCGTTTTGGAAAAAAGTGAATTAATGGAGGGCTTCCAAATTATCTGGTATAACAGATCGTTTCGCAGTCTTCAAATTCTTTCATTTTTATCAACGTTTGCGAATGTTGTATGGGTAGCTGCCTTTATTTACATTTTTGTAGATGAAGTGCTCCAAGTTTCTGAGGCATGGTGGGGCTATATTAATACCAGCTTTTTTGTAGGATTACTTGTGGGTGCTTCAGTATGTATGAAGCTTGAACAGTATTTTCAGATGAATTTCCGCAAATGGCTTTTGCTAAGCAGCATTATCATCGCCGTTGTTATGCTAGGTTTTAGTATAAATACGTGGCCTTTTATGGCGCTTGTATTGTCTGCTGCTTTTGGTTTTGTGACGCAGCTGCAAGGAATACTTATGGCCTCATGGATACAGGTGAGAGCAGATGAACAGATGCTTGCAAAAATATATAGCGCGCAGGAAGTTTTAAATGGCGTCGCATTTGTTGTCGCCACACTTTTAGTCGGCTATGTTGCTGATTTTATGGCGATTCAATTTGTTTTTATCGGTGCCGCCATTTTATTAGGCATCACAGCATGTTATTTGCTGTATAAACGCAAAAATTTCACGAAAACATTGCATTAATTTTTTGAAGGAAGTCGCATCAAGCGGCTTCTTTTTTTATGTGGCAGATGTAAATGATTTGCTAGAAATACCGAATTACCTCAGAAAGCGTGTTTTAACTACGACATATTTTTTAATAAGTGCTATCCGTATGTTTATTTACATAGTTATGTAGTAATCATTTGCTTAGGATAAAGCAAATAACAAATCTTTAGGATTAATTTGGCGATAAATACAAAATTGTTGTATAGAATATCAGCAGAAAACACCCGCTAGAGCTACTCTAACGGGTGTTTTTTGACTATTTTCTTGCTCAAAAGGGCTTTTTTTGTAGCAGCAAACGAGAATTTTCGGCAGTTGCAGCGAAAATATTCGTTATTTAAATAAATGACACGATCCAGATGGAATTTCGATTTTATGGGATGAAAAAAAGAGCATTTTCTATTAAAAACTACCCCATAGAGCCGCGTATAAATGCTAATTTAAACGTGTACATATAAAATCACTTAAAGATGTACAAATTTACCATTAAATGTAACATACTAGAACTTGAGGTGAATAGTATGTACAT
>NZ_JBHUOR010000078.1:0-3514 GCF_042686175.1 Kurthia populi
ACTTTCATTGATCAACAATCGACCAAGAAAGTGCCTCAACTGGAATACCACACAGGATGCATTTGAATGTGAAGTGGTGCAGTTAATTTGACAATCTATCACATATTCAAAAACAACTGAAATTACCTGGGAGTTATTACAATACGAAAAAAGACTTTGAAGCGGCGTGTGAGCGCATTGTCGTCGAAACACATCAACTCCAATTAAAAAAAGATAAAGAATATCGAGAGTTTGTACACGGTCAACCTCAACAGGAGTTAGAAGCGAGGCAGCTTGTGACCTTTCAAATGCAAAAGATTTTTGAGTCATTTGATGCGACGATACAAGATTTAGATGATGGGGAAAATGAACAATTTATTGACCAAGTCGAGCATTATTTACAATCACTTCCACTAGATAAGCAAAAAGAAATTAAGGAAAAATTAAATATTAATGACCTGACGAGTCGTACAATCCGCAATCTTATGTTGACACAAGGCTCTGCGGCCATGCTTGCAATTATTGTTGAGGTGATGGGTTTTGCGGCTTTCACGACGTTAACAAGTACCATTGCCGCCATTACAGGATTTTTTGGCATTACACTGTCATTTAGTTCGTACATATTTTTAACATCTGCATTTTCCATATTAACAGGGCCTATCGGGTTAATCGCAATCGCTGCAGGAGGCGGTGTGATGCTTAAAAAGCAAAATGATAAAGTAAGTAAAATGTTCGTGCCTATCGGCGTTGTACAACTGCTGCTACCGATTATGATGGGAGAGCCTGAAGGTAGACATTATGAAGCTTTCATCGAAGCTTGGATGGTGCCATATGAAAAACAAAAAGCGATTCAACGCGAAATTCATAAATTGAAAGATACCTATAAAGAATATGAGCATCAATTGTCAACGTATCGTGAATTAAAATATAAAGCATTTTTAGAAGAAAACAAGGAAGAGCAAAATATAGAACAACAAATGGCACAAATGGCAAGATTTTTAGAAGATATTCCTGAAAACGAAAAATCTGCGCGCTATCTTGAATTATCATCCGGGATGAAACCTATTTTATTATATAAAGCTAAGCTAGAAAAAAAGATTACATTAAATGATGCAAATAAAGGCATGTTTAATGCGGTTAAAAATTTAGTCGCTAATACAAGCCTTAAAAGTAAAATTAGTGACTGCGACAAGTTATATGAACGCGTAGCGAAACAACGGGTTGATGAAACAATTGAGATGAAGCCGCCTTGTTTAAAAAAATATTGGGAAGCCATCGCAGTAATAAACGCACAAATAAAATCTTGTAAGCAACAGCAGCAGGAATGCAGTAAGAAAATATCGGAAGCTGAAAAGACCATGGTTACATTAAAAGAGACAATTTCAACAAAAGAAAATGATTTAAAAAGGCATCAAAAACGTTGGTACGGTTTAAAAGATGTAAAGTGAGGCAGAGCGAATGATTACGAACGAGACATTTTGGCACTATTGGCGTGACGGAAACTTTAAAGCCGCGCTAGAGTGTTCAATCGAAAAGAAAGAAAAAAAACGCGGCAATTTATTTCGTTCAAAAGTGACCGAAACGACAATTATTGCGACAATTAGCGCCGGTGAATTTTTATATGATTATTGTATGATCAACCCGACAGCTGTTAAAGGCATTGATTTTGCGCGCAGTGAGGATTTATCGAATTTACTCGCGTTATCCAATTTTGCGAGTACGATCGATACAGCCAATTTGACTGGAAATATGGCGCAGCTGCAAGGCTATGTAGCGGAGCGGATAATTGCCCAGCAACTAGAAGCAGCCGGGCATGATGTCGAATTTCCAGAGACATCAAATCAAGTGGGGTGGGATATGCTTGTCGATGGCGAGCGCTTCCAAGTGAAATGTGGAGCTTCAAACGCGATTGTCGAGCAACATTTCGCAAAATATCCCGATATTCCGATCTATGCAAACCAAGAATTGGCGAATATGTATGAGAATAATCCACTGGTTTATAGCACTGCGGTAACGCGTGAAGAAGTGATTAAAACGACGCAACAGACACTTGTTCATGCGGACAATTTAACGGATTTTGAAATTCCGTGGATTACATTTGGCGTGAGTTCGTTGACGAATGCCAAACGCATTTATAAAGACGGCATTAAATTGCGTACAGCAACGAGAAATGTCGCATTTGACACAGCAAGTCGAGCTACGACAGCGGCAATTGGTAAAGTTGCGTTAGGTTTAGTTGGGAATGTGGTGCTCCCTGGTGCAGGGGGCATCGTGTTTCCAATCGTCGGTACGTATATTGGCATGAAGCAAGGCGGCAAATTATCGCTGAATATGAAAAAAATGTTCGCAAAAAAAGAACAAGTTGCTTTTTCATTAGCTTTACAGCACTTAATTGAAAAAATGCAGCGCGTACTACAATATAAGGAACAAACAAAGATGCATAAATATGACGCCTTACAAGAGCAGTTTTCAGAGAAAATAAATGACGCCTTTTCAACTTACCATAAGGAAGATATGACATCATTACATAACGTAAAAAATCAGCTTGAATTAATCGAGCCAATGATTTCAAAAGATCCATTTCAGGCATTTGAACGCTTAATGACAGTACTAGGAACAGCAGGTATCCATGAACATGCATTAGCAGATGAATTAATGAGCGTGGAACAGACGTTGATTGCGTATAGTCGGAAATTGTAGTGGGCATGTATAACGTTGTATAAATAGCGACAAGAATTTTAGCGTAATCATATTGTAGATGATATGAAAGTCTAGTTTTTTTCCATCTCATAAAAGTAGAACAATTTCCTGGATGGCACTTTTGGAATATTAAAAGAGCAAAAAACGTTGGTTTAAAAGCGTTTTTTGCTCTTTTCAAGTAGAGAATTTTTCCAACAGACCGTTATAATTCTATTTCCATTTGGTCTTCCCATTCACCTGTTACTAAATTAAGCGCATCTTCTTCATCTAATATTCTAAAGTAAATAGGTAAATTCAAAGTAATTTTAGCTTGATCAAAACACTTTTTGACCCAATTCCCATATTCTTTTATAGTAATTCCTTCTAGACCATTGTCACTATAAAATTCACTAAAAATTTCTTCTTCTTTTTCATTAAAATTTTTTGAATATTAGTCATAAAGATCAAAATTATTAAGTAATGTCACATTAAAAGTATAATCACTACCTTCAACTGGGTGAACTGAATCAAACATATCTTCATTCGCTTCTAAAAAAAGATGAACATCATCTAAAGAAAAATATGTCTATGCCACTAAAACAGACGCCTCTTCTGGAAACTTAACATTTTCTAAACCCTTAAAAGATTTAATCAACTCATTTGATTTCTTTTCTAAATTAAATCGAACTTCTTCTACATATTTTTCTATACTAAACATTAAAAGGCACCGTCAATAATTTTGTGTAAATGGCTCAACCCAAACTTGGTAGATCGTCACATTTAGCGATCAAACATCGCTTCTAATTCGGCACGTGCCTGGTCAAATCCAAGATGACAACGTGCGAGGAAGCGTGTG
>NZ_JBHUOR010000079.1:0-4173 GCF_042686175.1 Kurthia populi
TATCAATTAATACAAAATTAAGTTAGATATGCGTGTTGGAAAATATTTTTTTGACACTCAAAAATGGCGTGAGCCATTGATATATCAACATTTATAGAGGGAGGGTTTCATATGCCAAAAAGCGTATGGTTCCTTATAATCGGTATGGTTGTCAATACGGTCGGCAATTCGTTTCTATGGCCGTTAAATACAATTTATATGCATGAGGAGCTTGGGCAATCATTGTCTACTGCAGGGCTTGTCTTAATGGCAAACGCTGCGGCGGGTGTTGTTGGGAATTTACTCGGGGGTTTTTTATTTGACCGCTTAGGTGGCTTTCGGACAATTATGGTGGCGTCAATTTTAACAATTATCGGCTTAGCGGGCTTAACGATTTGGCATGGCTGGCCGCATTATATTTGGTTTTTAGCATTGATTGGTTTTACCGGGGGAATGATTTTTCCGTGTATGTTCGCGATGGTTGGTACAGCTTGGCCTGAGGGAGGACGTCGAGGATTTAATGCGATATATTTAGCGCAAAATTTAGGTGTGGCATTTGGTCCTGCGTTAGCTGGCGTCATTGCAAATTATAGTTTTGATTATATTTTCATTGCGAATTTAATGATGTACATTGTCTTTTTTGCAATTGCTTTCTCATATAAAACAATTCCACAAGGCTATGGTATTGCACCATCTAATGTCATTAGCGAAGGGAAACAAATTAAAGATAAATCGAGTCTTTACGCGCTATGTATTTTAGGGATTGGATATATGCTTGGGTGGGCAGTTTACACACAATGGACAACAACGATTTCAGCATACACACAAGAAATAGGCATCTCGTTAAATCAATATAGCTTGCTCTGGACGGTAAATGGATTGTTAATTGTAGCGGGACAGCCGCTTATTAATCCATTAATTAAACGACTAGGTGACCGCTATCAAATAATGATTGTGACAGGTGTTTTAATCTTTATCTTATCTTTCTATGTATTGACCTTTGCAGAGAATTTTAGAATGTTTTTAGTTGCAATGATTATTTTAACGTTTGGTGAAATGTTCGTCTGGCCAACTGTGCCAACGATTGTTAGTACATTAGCGCCACCTGGACGAGATGGGTTTTACCAAGGTCTTATCAACTCCTTTAATACACTTGGAAAAATGATTGGACCAGTAGCCGGTGGTTTATTGGCAGAAATTTATGGGATGCAGTTCACATTTTACTTCTTAATGATTATTTTGGCTGTGTCGATTATTCCTTATTCACTGTATCATTTGCCGCTAAAGAAAAAGATATAAAAATTCTAAAAATAGCGTAATCTCTTGTCAATGTACAACAATTCAAGTACAATGAGTGCAATATGATATGACATTGAAGAGGAATAGTACGTTAAGGATTACTAATAGAGAGCTAGTGGTTGGTGGAAACTAGTAGATGAATTAACAGAACTCGCCTTGGAGTCACATTGGTGAACGTAAATTAACCAGCGTCGTCTGTCCGCGTTAAGGATTCAAGTTGAGTGAGTACACTAATTTGGGTGGTACCGCGGTAGCGTTATGCTGTCGTCCCTTTCTATGAGGGATGGCAGCTTTTTTTACGTTTAAAACATAAAAGGAGGCAATTACTTTGAGTTTCAACCATAAAGAAATTGAAAAGAAATGGCAAAAAGTTTGGGATGATAATAAAACATTCAAAACAACAAATGAACCAGAAAAACCAAAATTCTATGCATTAGATATGTTCCCGTATCCATCAGGTGCAGGTCTTCATGTAGGACACCCTGAAGGCTATACAGCGACAGATATTTTATCTCGCTTCAAACGTATGCAAGGCTACAATGTACTTCACCCAATGGGATGGGATGCATTTGGTCTTCCAGCGGAACAATATGCACTTGATACTGGGAATGACCCAGCCGAATTTACATTAAAAAATATCGCGACATTCAAGCGTCAAATCCAAGAACTTGGTTTTAGCTATGACTGGGATCGCGAAATCAATACAACAGACCCTTCTTACTACAAATGGACACAATGGATTTTCATCCAACTTTACAATAAAGGCTTAGCTTATATTGATGAAGTAGCTGTAAACTGGTGCCCGGCACTTGGCACAGTACTTGCTAATGAAGAAGTGATCGATGGTAAATCAGAGCGTGGTGGTCACCCAGTAGAACGCCGCCCAATGAAACAATGGATGCTTAAAATTACAGCTTATGCAGATCGTTTAATCGATGACCTTGAAGATGTTGATTGGCCAGAAAATATTAAAGATATGCAACGTCACTGGATTGGTCGTTCCGAAGGTGCTGAAGTTGATTTCACAGTTTCTTCTACAGGCGATAAATTCACAGTGTTTACAACACGTCCTGATACATTATTCGGTGCAACATATACAGTATTAGCACCAGAACATGAACTTGTATCAAAAATTACAACAGTTGAACAACAAGCAGCTGTTACCGCTTATTTAGATGAAGTGAAAATGAAATCAGACCTAGAACGTACAGATTTAGCGAAAACAAAATCAGGCGTATTCACAGGTGCTTATGCAATTAATCCAATTAACGGCAAAGAAGTGCCAATCTGGATTGCTGACTATGTATTAGCTACTTACGGTACAGGTGCTATTATGGCCGTTCCAGCGCATGATGAACGTGACTATGAGTTTGCTAAAAAATTCGAATTACCAATCATCCCAGTACTTGAAGGCGGCAATGTAGAAGAAGCAGCATTCACTGAAGATGGTCAGCACATCAACTCGGATTTCTTAGATGGTCTAGGTAAAGAAGAGGGAATTTCAAAAGCAATCGCATGGCTTGAAGAAAATAAAGTCGGCGAGAAAAAAGTATCTTATCGTCTACGTGACTGGTTATTCTCTCGTCAACGTTACTGGGGCGAACCAATCCCTGTGATTCACTGGGAAGATGGCTCAATCTCAACTGTTCCAGAAGACCAATTACCACTTGAACTTCCAAAAATAGATAATATCCATCCATCAGGTACAGGTGAATCACCACTTGCAAACGTTGCAGATTGGGTAAATGTTGTAGACCCTGAAACAGGTATGAAAGGTCGCCGTGAAACAAATACAATGCCACAATGGGCAGGTTCTTCATGGTACTTCTTACGCTATATTGATCCACATAATACAGAAGCAATCGCAGATCCAGAGCTTCTAAAACGTTGGTTACCAGTTGATATTTATATCGGTGGTCAAGAACATGCCGTTCTTCACTTATTATATGCTCGTTTCTGGCATAAAGTGCTTTATGACCTAGGCGTTGTACCAACAAAAGAGCCATTCCAAAAATTATTTAACCAAGGAATGATTCTTGGTGAAGGTAATGAAAAAATGTCGAAATCAAAAGGTAATGTTGTAAATCCTGATGATATCATCGAGTCACATGGTGCTGATACACTTCGTTTATACGAAATGTTCATGGGACCACTTGAAGCATCAATTCCTTGGTCTGAAAACGGCTTAGATGGCGCACGTCGCTTCTTAGACCGCGTATGGCGTTTATTCGTTAATGAAGAAACAGGCGAATTATCTTCAAAAGTTCAAGATTCTACAGATACAACATTAGAAAAAGTGTATAACCAAACGGTTCAAAAAGTAACAGATAACAATGAACATATCCGTTTCAATACATCAATTTCTCAAATGATGGTATTTATTAACGATTGCTATAAAGCAGACGTTGTACCAACTGCTTACGCAGAAGGCTTCGTAAAAATGTTATCACCAATCGCGCCACACATAGCAGAAGAACTTTGGACAAAACTAGGCCATACGGAAACAATTACGTATGCAGCGTGGCCAACATTTGACGAATCAAAACTTGTAGATGATGAAGTTGAAATCGTTGTTCAAGTGAATGGTAAAGTTCGTGCAAAATTAATGGTAGCGAAAGATGCGACTCGTGAAGATTTAGAACAAATCGCACTTGCAGATGAAACGGTTAAAGAACAAATTGACGGTAAAGATGTGAAAAAAGTTATTGCTGTTCCAGGTAAATTAGTGAACATCGTAGCAAAATAAATAATAAAAAGAGCTTAAGACATACATGCCTTAAGCTCTTTTTGTATGATAGATTGTCAAATTAACTGCACCACTTCACATTCAAATGCATCCTGTGTGGTATTCCAGTTGAGGCACTTTCTTGGTCGATTGTTGATCAATGAAAGTGC